>JACDCA010000557.1 GCA_013694635.1 Acidobacteriota bacterium
CGGCTTCGCCCGATTCGAATACGGACCGCGATGGCGCCGGTTCGTGTCGCCGCGAGAGCCGTCGCGGCGGTTCGTCGTCGACGAACACGGCGTCGTCGTTCAGGAAGCAGAGGTACGGCCGCGTGGCCTCGAGGGCGGCAAGGTTCCATCCGCCGGCGACGCCGATGTTGCCTGCGAGTGGAATGTACGTGTCCGCGACGTGACGCGCGTTCGAGGTTACCCCGTTGCCCACGAGCACGATCTCGGCGCCCGGACAGAACCGCCGCACGGACAGGGTTCGAACGTCGGTGCGTAGTATATGACCGTTGAACGCGTCCCGGCCTCCGCAAAGCACTTCCGGGCTGACGTTACTTCGGAGTGTCGGCGCGCTCGGCGCTGAATGTGACGCCGGTGCGGTCGCGGGCGAGCGCTACGCGGCGGCGCGCTTCTTCCTGCAGGTGCTGCTGGACTCTGAACGGCTCTTCGTTCGGCGCCCGGGTTTTGCGCTCGTATACGCCGTCAGAACGCAGACACCGCGCCTTGACATTGTCCCGAAACATCGCGCGCAACGCGTACACAACGGAAGCCTTGTGACCAGGGTCAGTGACGGGAAACATCAGCTCGACGCGCTGGTCCAGGTTGCGGCTCATCCAGTCCGCGCTGGAGAGGTAGACCTGTTCTTCCCCCCCGTTCGAAAAGTAGTACACCCGAGAGTGCTCCAGAAACCGATCGACGATGGAGATCACTTCGATGTTGTCACTGATCCCGGGCAGGGCCGGCCGGAGCGCGCAGATCCCGCGGATGTTGAGCTTGATGCGAACGCCGGCTTGCGACGCGGCGTAGAGCGCGCGGATGATTTCCTCATCGATGAGTGAGTTCATTTTCGCGACGATCTCGGCGGGCTGACCCGCCTCGGCCCGGCGGCGCTCACGGTCGATCAACTTGACGAAGCGCGGGCGGAGGTTTGTGGGAGCCATCACCAGGCGTTTCAACCTGGGCGGATCGGAGTAACCCGTCAGCGCGCTGAAGAATGCCGTGGCGTCTTCGACAAACGGTGGTGCCGACGTCATCAGGGCAAAGTCCGTGTAGACGCGAGCGGTGCGCTCGTTGTAGTTGCCGGTACCCAGGTGCACGTAGCGGCGCAGACCCTCGGGAGTGCGTTTGACGATGAGGCAGATCTTTGCGTGCGTCTTGTACCGTCGCACGCCGTAGATCACGTGCGCACCCGCCTCCTCCAGCGCGCGCGCCCACAGGATGTTGCGCTCCTCGTCGAAACGGGCCGTCAGCTCCACGAGAACGGTTACCTGCTTGTTCCGCTCGGCGGCCCGCTGCAGGGCTTCGATAATCGGCGACCCGACACTCGTGCGGTAAAGGGTTTGCTTGATCGCCAGCACGTCAGGGTCGTCGGCCGCCTGCGCGATGAACGCCACCACCGGATCATAGGCGTCGTACGGGTGATGCAGCAGGATGTCCCGCTGGTCCAGAACTTCGAGTACGTCGTTCTGCTCTTCGTCGGCGAGCACACTTTCGGGTTGCAGCGCGGGCTCGCGCATGGCGTCGAAGCCTGGCAGGTCGGTCAGCCCGAGCAGCACACGAAGGTCGAGAAAGCCCGGTACGGTGTGGACCTCCTCGGCGGTGATGTCGAGTTGCTGGCGGAGAAGTCGTCGGAGTTCGTCGGACGCAGTCGCCTCGACCTCCAGGCGCACCACATCGCTGCGCCGCCGGCGTCGAACTTCGGCCTCGACCCGTTCCAGCTGCGTCCGCCCGCCTTCGTCATCCAGCTCCAGCTCGGCATCGCGCGCCAGCCGGATGACCGTCGACTCGACCACCGTTTGACCCGGAAAGAGCTCCGAGAGTTGCGCCCGGATGATTTCCTCCAGCAGCACGAACGCAAGCCCTTCGAAGCCGGCCACCTGAACGAGACGCGCGAGTCCGGACGGCACCTGCACGATCGCCAGCCGCCGTTCCTCCTCCGCGGCCGACGACTCGAGCAACAGCGCGAGGTTCAGGCTGAGGGACGACAGCAAGGGGAAAGGCCGGGAAAAATCGATGGCGAGCGGTGTCAGGACAGGCAACACGGCAGCGCTGAAGAACGAGGCCAGCCCCGCGCGCCGTGCGTCGCCGATCTCCGCCATCGTGACGATGCGGATACCGTGCACGGCCAGCGCCGGGAGGAGATCCTCGTTGACCAGACGGTACAGCTCCGCCACGAACGCGTACGAGCGCTCGCGGATCGCCGACAGCTGGTCGGCCGGAGTCAACCCGGCAAGATCGGGCGCCGTGTCTTCTTCTTCGATCGCGCGCATGACCGCGGCGACACGGACCATGAAGAACTCGTCGAGGTTGGCCGCCGCGATCGCGGCAAACTTCACACGCTCGAGCAGCGGTGTGGTTGGATCGGCAGCTTCCTCGAGCACGCGCTCGTTGAAGGCGAGCCACGACAGTTCGCGGTTGATGAACGGCGGGCCCGCGGTCGTCATGAGACGACGCCCGCGGGACGGATGACGAGCTGGCGTCCATAGGTCTGCGCGAACAGGTCCGACCGCGCGGTGGCCGCGAGCTGCTCCATCGTCGAGTCGCCCGCGCTTTCGAGCTCCAGGATCCAGTTACTCCCACGTCGGACGAGGTGGACGTCCCGCACCTTCCCCGCGTGTTCGGCATCGAGGGCGTTGGCCACCCGCAGGATCGCAGCCAGCTTGCTGACGATCAGGCGGTCGTTCCGATCCAGCGCAATGAATGGCAGGTGGCTGTTCTGGGGAAGACCGCGCCGGTGATAACGCGCGATGTTCGAGACCAGCGCGGTCTCTTCATTGGAGAGCCCGAAGATCTGCGAGGAAGCCAGGATGTACTGTGAATGCTTGTGGTGCGCGCGCAGACTGACGTACACCCCGACGTCGTGCAGCAGTGCGGCCACCTGGAGCAGCAGCCGCTCGCGGTCCCCAAGTCCATGCTCATCGCGGAGCTGATCGAACAGCCGCGTCGCGAGCATGACGACGTGATGACCGTGGTCACGGTCGAACCGGTAACGGTGGCCGAGGCTGTCTGCGCTCGCCAGCACCTGATGCTCGAAATCTTCGACGCTCAGCCGGCTCTTCGGCTCGCTGACGTCAAGAATCACCCCACCCCTGAGTGACGCGTCAGATACGACCACCGTCCGGCTCCTGGTTTCGGCGAGCAACGTCCGGTAGACCAGGAGCGCCGGCAGCAGCGTCTCGGCTTCGACCGCCGGCAGTCGAAATCGATCCGCGAGGCCTTCCTCGTCGAGCCGCTCGATGTCGTCGCAGAATTCGAGGAGCCGGTCGCGTGAAATCTCCCGGACGGGCGCATCGGATTCGGCGTCGGTGATCTGCGAGGCGGCGAAACGCACGTCGCCGCCGATGGCGATCATCTGCGTGATGCGGTCCAGCGGCATCTCGAGCCGGATCTCCTCGACCATATTCGCAATGGAACGTTTGAGCAGCGCCACCTGCAGCTCGTGCCCATGACGGCGCAGATCGAGCTGTTGCCGGAGCCGGACCGACCCGATCGCATAGACGCCGGATCGAATGGGCTGGCCCTTGCGGAGAACCGTCAGGCTGGTGCTGCCGCCGCCGACTTCGATGAGCAGCGTGCGCGCACCCCTGAATGCCGCATGCCGGCCGAGCGCGTGCCGCACCGCCAGATAGACGAGGCGGCTCTCCTCGGCCTCGTTGATCATCTCGAACCGGATCCCCGTGCGGCCGTGGATCCGGTCGAGGAACATGTCGGCATTGCGCGCCTCGCGGACCGCGCTCGTCGCCACCGCGCGCACGTCACCCACCCCGTAGCCGGCCATGATCCGACCGAACCCTTCGAGGGCATCGAGCGCGGCATCGACCGTCTGCGAGCGAATCGCGCCGCCGGAAAACGTGTCGCGACCGAGCAGCACACCGCGCGACGCCTCCTCGATCACGCGCGCCGTCCGCTTCGAATCGATCTCGACGACCACGAGACGAATCGCGCTCGCCCCCATGTCGAGTACGCCCACCAACTCCGCCGCAGGTCCGGTTGTCTCCATCATCGCTGCACCCCACACGAGGCGCGTGTTAGCGGCGATGATACTCAAATGACCGGCGTTGCACCCGTCCGCGCGTAACGGCGCCGTAACGCTGGAGGTCTGCGCCTACAGCAGAAAGCCCTCGGCCAGCGCGAGAAAGAGAAAGAATCCCATCCCGTTCGTGACGAAGGTGAGCACGACGCTGGATCCCTGCGCCGGATCGCGCCCCGCCTTCGACAGCGTCATTGGCACCAGGACGCCCACAACCGCGGCGATGATCAGGTTGAGCAGCACGGCGGTGGCCATGACCAGACCGAGCGCCACGGAGCGATAGACCATCAT
>JACDCA010000565.1 GCA_013694635.1 Acidobacteriota bacterium
GTTCGCGACGTCAGCGATGCAGGACATTCGTGCAAGAAACAAGATCTGACCCCGGTCTGTTTCACTGCTGCAGGGCGGTTACACGAAACACCTGCGGCGTTCCGACGGGCGTGACGGTCTCACCGACCATTTTTCCGAGGGTCACGGTGTAGCGCCCCGCTGTAGCGAGCGCGCCGAGGTTGGCGAAGCCGCGGACCAAGCCGCCCTGCCCGCCACCGCGGCCCGCTCCCTGAGTGGCACCCGCCGGCGGATCGCCACGGAGGTTCCAGGCGACGCGACGCAAGCCCGGGGACTTGTCGATCTCCATCCGGCGTACCTGGCGTCCAGCGTCGTCGGCGATCGTCAGCACCAGTTTCGCGTCCGCGGGCAGCGCCTGCGCCACGTTGTACGTGAACAGCGCTCCCGCCGGAGGATTCTGGACGGTGGTATTTCCGGACAGCGACCCGATGCCGGCGGTGCCCACGGGCGCCATGCCGACCGGCGAATAGAGATAGGCGTCCCGAAGCGGGAACAGTTTCGCCTCCTCGGCGAGCGCCTCCGGCGTCAACTCGCGGAGGGGGCTGTAGTCGTCGAGGACGTAGAAGCCGCGTCCGAACGTGCCGAGCACGAGATCGTTCTCGCGCTTCTGCACCGTCATGTCACGCACCTGGATCACCGGCAGACCGTCGCGCATCTGCACCCAGCGGCTGCCCCCGTCCATGCTGACGAAGAGGCCGAACTCCGTGCCGACAAACAGCAGGTTCCCATTGAGGTGGTCCTGGATGACGGACCACACGTCGTGCCGGTCGGGCAGGTTGCCCGTGATGTTCGTCCACGTTTTTCCGCGATCCGGACTCTTCAGGATGTACGGTTTGTAGTCGCCGCGCTGCCAGTTGTTGAAGGTCGCAAAGACCAGGTTCGCGTCACGAGGGGAGGCGAAGAGGTCGGTGATATACGTCCACTTCGGGACGCCCGGAAAGTCTTCGATCCTGCGCCAGTTCTTTCCGCCGTCCTCGGTGACCTGGATCAACCCGTCGTCGGTCCCGGCATAGATCAATCCTTCGAGCAGCGGAGACTCGTCGAGCGAGACGACGTTGCTGAGCGCGGTCGTGGACGTGTTGAGCGCCACGGAGTCGCGCGGCCAGACCTTGCCCATGATCGGGATCGCGAACGGATCGAGGTTGCGCGAGAGGTCGGGACTGACGCGCGTCCACGTCTCACCGCGATCGTCGGAGCGGTACACATACTGGGTCGCCCAATACAGGCGCGCCGGCGAGTGCGGGCTGATGATGTACGGCGCATCCCAGTTGGCGCGGTCACCCCCACCGCGTCCGCCGCCCCGCCCCTGCGGCGCACCCTGCGCACCTGCCGCACCCTGCGCACCCGCCGCACGCTGCGCACCCGCCGCACCCTGAGGCGCCCCTTGAGGCGGCCCCTGAGGCGGCGGCGGCGCTACTGGCGGCGTGGCGTCATCCCCGCCGCCGAAGCCACGGCCTCCCTGCGATTGCGGTGGACGGATGCTGCGCCCCTGCCCCGTTCTGAGGTTGTACCGCCGGAGCCCGCCGTCCTGCGATTGCGCGTAGACGATCGCGGGATCCTCCGGGTCGCTTCGCGTCTGGAACCCGTCGCCGCCATTGACGACGAACCAGTCGCTCGTGCGCACACCCCACGGCGTCAGTGAACGCGACGGGCCGCAGAACGACCAGTTGTCCTGCGTGCCGCCGCACACGTTGTAGAACGGCTTCGCGTTATCAACCGAGACGCGATAGAACTGCGTGATCGGAAGATTCGTGAAGAACCGCCACGTCTTCCCTTCGTCGTAGGTCTCGTAGAGACCGCCGTCGTTGCCGAGCAGGATGTGCTTCGGATCGACGGGATCGAACTCGAGCGCGTGATGGTCGACATGGACGCCGTAGCTCTCGATGTCGGTGGATCCCCACGTCTTCCCGCCGTCCTTGCTCACCTCGACCTGCACGTTCATCGACCAGATCCAGTCCGGCCGGTACGGATCGACGTAGATCTCGTGGTAATACTGCGCGCCGCCGCCGCGATAGCAGTCGTCGGTTGGCGCTGCTCCGCGCCCGGCGGGCGGCGGCGTCTGCTGTGGTTGCTGTTGTGGGAGCGGAACCGGCGGCTGCGTTATCGGCTGCTGATCGTCGGCAAGGACCTCGTCCGCGGATGACACGGACTCCAGTGCGGGACCGGTGCCCGTGGGGGACGCGCCGAGTGGCTGGCATGGCGCCGGTGGTTGCGCCGGCGCGCCACCGCGACCACCCTGGCCAAAGCCGCCACCTCCGCGCCCGGCCCGGGGAATCAGTCGGCCGATGCGCGTCCACGACGCACCGGCATCATCGGACCGGAAGAAGCCGGACTCAGGACGCTTGGCGTCGACGAGCGCGTAGACACGATTGGGATGGCGCGGGTCCACGGCGAGACCCGCTCGTCCCGTGTCGCCGGTCGGCAGTCCCTTCGTGAGCTTCGTCCACTTCTTCCCGCCATCGGTGGTCTTGTAGATCCCTCCCTCGGGACCTCCGCCGATCATCTGGCCAACCGCGCGCCTGCGCTGATACGCCGACGCGAAAATCACATCGGGCTTGCCCGGCTGGAACACAATGTCGCTGATGCCCGTGTCGTCGCTCACGTGCAGCACCCGCGTCCAGGTCGCGCCGCCGTCGGTGGTCTTGTAGAGGCCGCGGTCGCCGCCGGCAGACCAGAGCGGGCCCTGCGATGACACGTAGACGACATTCGAATTGCGCGGGTCGATCAGGATGTCGCCGATGTGCTCGGATTTCTCGAGCCCCACGCGCTTCCAGGTCTTCCCCGCGTCGGTCGACTTGTAGAGCCCGTCGCCGAAATGCGCGCTGCGCTGGCTGGTACCTTCACCGGTGCCGAGCCACACGACGTTGGAGTCCTTCGGGTCCACGGCAACGCAGCACAACGTGAACGATCCGCCATCGTCGAACACCGGGATGAACGTGATCCCGCGGTTCTCGGTCTTCCAGAGCCCGCCGAACGCGCTGGCGACATACCAGACGTTGGGATTCTTCGGATCGATTTCAACATCCTGCACGCGGCCGGTGGCAAGGCCCGGGCCGATGCTGCGGAGCTCGATCCCCTTGAGCGTCTGCTCGTTCAACCGGTCGTTGGCGGCCTGTCCGTAAGGAAGCGCCGCGGCGGCCATCGAAAAAGCGACGAACAGCAGAAGGGTCGGACGTCTCATGAATTGTGGCTCTCTTGATTGGCGAGGCCGGCTGGCGATCGGCGATTGGGAAGCGGCAAGGACCTGCGAATTATACCGATGCCGGCCCGTGACCGTTTACTCGAACAGCAGGCTCAGGCAGGTGAGCGCCGCCTCGGCCTTTTCGAACTCGGAGGTATCGAGCGCCACGGTCTGGAAACCGAGAGCGTCGAGCTTGCGCCTGGTTCGGGGGGCCGAACCGGCGACGTGGACCACATCGCCGAGCAGCAGAACATTGGCGCCATACGGTTCTTCCACCGCGACCGG
>JACDCA010000577.1 GCA_013694635.1 Acidobacteriota bacterium
ATCCGGAGGCGTCTCGTTTCTCTTCAGCGACATGCTCGGTAATCACGTGCTCGCCACCTCCGCACAGGTCACGAGCCGGTTCGACGAATTCGGCGGCGGTGCGATGTATCTCAATCGTACCAACCGCTGGAACTGGGGCGTGGCGCTTGCCCAGACACCCTACGTCTCGCGCGGCTTCGCCACCGGCAGCGACGGCCAGGTGTATCAGGAAGACGAGTACCGCTTTCTGCAGGTTGATCGCTCGGTCCAGGGCATCCTCTCGTATCCGCTGGACCGGGCCCGTCGACTCGAAGTCACCGGGGGCTACCGGCAGATCAGCCTCACCGAAGACGTAACCAGCCGCCTGTACTCGATGTCGACGGGGCAACTGATCGACGAGCAGCGGCAGGAGCTGTCGTCGTTCCCGTCACTCAACCTTGGTGAGGCGTCGGCCGCACTAGTGCATGACACATCGATCTTCGGCGCGACGAGCCCGATCCGCGGCAGCCGCGGACGCTTCGAAGTGTCGCAGAGCATGGGCACCTTGCAGTACACCGGCCTCCTGGGCGACGGCCGCGCCTACTTCATGCCGGTGCGCCCCTTCACATTCGCATTCCGCGGCCTCTACTACGGCCGTTATGGGCGCGACGGTGAAGACCAGCGGTTGCCGACGATGTTCCTGGGTTACCCGGGCCTGGTGCGTGGGTACGATCCAGGATCGTTCGAGGCCGGCGAATGCGGCGTGCAGGCTGACGGATCGTGCCCGGCGTTCGATCGTCTGATCGGCAGCCGCGTCGTCATCGGGAACGCCGAACTCCGTTTCCCGTTGCTCGGTCTCTTCGGCGCCAAGAACTTCTACGGGCCGTTGCCGATCGAGATGGCGCTCTTCACCGACGCCGGCGTCGCGTGGGGGACCAGTACACCCTTCCGGACGGCCTTGAGCGACGAGCGCTGGGTGCGGAGCGTCGGCATTGCCGCACGCATGAACCTGTTCGGATTCGCCATCGGCGAAGTGAACTACGTGCGGCCGCTCGACCGCGATCGCGGCTGGGTCTGGCAATTTGCGTTAAGGCCCGGTTTCTGACGCTGACGGGCCTCTGACAACTCCAAACGCCTAACTTCTAACTCCTAAGATTTTTAGAAGTTAGAAGTTAGGATTTAGGAGTTTGCCCTTACTGGTCCGTCACGACATTCCCAGTCTCTATCTCGGGTCCAGCCGCCGAATCACCGTCTGGCTCCCGCCTGGCTTCAGGCGGCGCATCCATCGGCAGCGCTATCCCGTTCTGTACCTGAACGACGGGCAGAACCTGTTCGAGCCGGAGCGCGCGTTTGCCGGCAATACCTGGCACGTCGCCGAAGTCGCCGAGTACCTTGTCCAACGCCGCCGCATCCCTCCCATCCTCATCGTCGGGATCGACCACGGGGAGGTACGGCGTGCGCGGGAGTACCTGCCGGTCGAGGACGAGCGCAATCCATTCGCCCGTCGTCCGCTCGGTCGCGAGTACGCGGAGTTCGTGACGCGGGAGCTCATGCCGTTCATGGTCCGCACGTATCCCATCGCGCCAGGTGCGGCGGCCAGTGGCTTCGGGGGATCGTCGTACGGGGCGATGGCGGCGTTGTATACGGCGCTCGTCAAGCCCGGGATTTTCGGACGGTTGCTGATCGAGAGCCCGTCGCTGTATGTGAGCCGCGGATTTCTGCTCCGCATGGCGCGGACCGCCAAACGCTGGCCCGCGCGCGTCTATCTCGGTGTCGGGACGATGGAGACGCGGCGGCAGGACTGGAACGACGAGACCGTGCGCAATGTCCTGCTGCTCGAGCGGATCCTCCGCCGCGCCCGCCTCGGGCCTCGCCGCTTGCGGGTGAGAGTCGAAGAAGGCGCCGCCCATTCCGAATCAGCCTGGGCCGCGCGGCTCCCCGACGCGTTGGAGTTTCTGTTTGGGTGATCACCACAGAGTCACAGAGATCACAGAGCTTTTTGGGTTAAGAAAACTAGAGAATTCTGTGTCTCTGCGCCTCTGTGGTGAGCCCACTCGTGTTCAACCGCGACGCTTCGTCAACCACTCTCTCCCGTGGATGCTCAAGTCGACGAGGTCCTCTTCGTCGATATCCTTGATCCCGGCGCGCGCTCAGGCAAAAGAGCCAACGCTCGCTGTTCCGGGTCCAGTTGTCGGAGAGACGAGCCGTCCATTCACCCGTCCGCGTGACCTGGGCGTGCAGCCGCGCGGGAGCGCCTAGGAAAGCAAGGCTGCTGCGAGTACGAGAGTCTTCATGAACCGTCCTTTCGGAGGGCTTGGACGGATTGATGGTGCGGATGGTTGGAAGGCGACGCAGCCCTAAAGGGCTGGACTACCTATGAGGAACTCGCGCAAGGCGAAGAAGGCTTTGCCGCGGTGGCTGATCCGCGATTTCTCGTCGCGGGGGATCTGCGCCAGCGTGACGCCGAGGGGAGGGAAGAAGAAGATCGGGTCGTAGCCGAAGCCCTGGTGACCGGCGGGCGTCTCAGCGATCCGTCCTTCGACGGTGTGTTCGGTTTCGTAGAGGACCTGGCGGCCTCGTGCGAGCGTGAGATGGCAGACGAACCGCGCGGGACTCGTGTCCAGCCCCCGCGCTTCGAGCAGCTGCCTGATCTTGCGGAACTTCACGGCGTAGTCGCTGCCGTGCCAGCGTGCCGAATGGATGCCCGGCGCGCGGTCCAGCGCATCGATCTCGAGCCCGGAGTCGTCGGCGACGGTCAACTCACCGGTGGCCGCCGCGTAGTACAGCGCTTTGCGCCGCGCGTTCTCGCCGAACGTCTGGCCCGTTTCAGTCGGTTCGGTGGTCTCCGGATAATCCTTCAGGGTCTGGAGCGCGAACGGGATCCCCGCGAGGATTGCTTCGATCTCGCGCAGCTTGCCCTGGTTCGTGGTCGCAATGACCAGGGGCCGACTCACCGCAGGTCGCCGACGATCGACCGCTGGAGAGTCACCAGGTCACGAATCCCGTCGTCGGCCAGCCGGAGCAGGGAGTCGAGCGCGCCGCGCTCGAACGGAGAACCCTCGGCAGTGCCCTGTACCTCGATGAAGCGACCGTCGCCGGTTTTGACGACGTTCATGTCGACGTCGGCGCGCGAGTCTTCGTCGTACGCGAGGTCGAGCATCGGTGTGCCCGCGACGACGCCCACGCTGATGGCGGCGACGTAGTCGGCGACCGGGATCGTCCGAATCATGCCTTTCTGACGCATCTGCTGGAGCGCGAGCACGAGGGCCACAAACCCGCCGGTGATCGAGGCGGTACGCGTGCCGCCGTCAGCCTGGATGACGTCGCAATCGATCCACACCGTGCGTTCGCCGAGTTCGGGAAGCCGCATCACCGATCGCAGCGAGCGGCCGATCAGGCGCTGAATCTCCTGCGTGCGGCCGCCGACCTTCCCGGCGGTCGCCTCACGCTGCGTGCGGGTGGACGTCGCGCGGGGCAGCATCCCGTATTCGGCCGTCACCCATCCTTTCCCCGTATTGCGAAGAAACTGGGGGACACGCTCTTCGACGCTCGCCGTGCAGATCACGCGCGTCTGGCCGGCTTCGATCAGCACCGACCCCTCTGCGTGCATCGTGAACGAGGGTGTGATGCGTGTGTCGCGAAGCTTTGCCGGGGCGCGGCCGTCGATTCTGGTGGTCATGATGGGTTGTCGGTCTTTATCCACTTGAGGCTCTTCGTCAACGGATGCCGGAGGTCGACATGACCTGCCAGCGTATCCGCCTCTTTGCCGTCGATCAATATCTGCACTCGAACGATCGCCGGCAGGTTCACTGTCAGCGCATTCACGATGGAGTAGACGGTGAACAGCTCGTCGAGCGACCCGCCCGTGTGCCTGGCCGTGACCTCGCGGGTCAGATCCACGAAGGCGTCGCCGCGTTCGGTCACGTACAGCGCGCGAAGCTTCGTCCCCTCGGGGATGGCCGACGCGAGCGGAGCGGGCGCGGCGCCAAGCTGGGCCTCGATGATGCGGCGCGCCTGCTCGGTGATCGGATCCCCGAACGCCACTTCGCGCTGGCTCGGCTGCAGCGACAGGCCGTCCTCGGAGATGAAGAACAGGGTCGCAGTGATCTTGCGCTCCGCGGATGCCGGTCCTTGGGGCGATGCCGCCGGCGTCCCGCCGGCCGTGACCGGTTGCTCACCGCCGCGCCGCGCCAGTACGACGACGAGCGCAACGATGATGGCGGCCGCGGCAGCACCGGCGATGATCAGCCTGCGGCGGTTCATCGTGCCCCCGCGGGCAGGCGCGAATCGCGGAACTGGACGATCGCGTCGAACAGGCTCTGCGCCACTGCGTTCTGATAGTCCTCAGA
>JACDCA010000601.1 GCA_013694635.1 Acidobacteriota bacterium
GAGCCGCAACGCGGGATGCGCTACTGGGTGATTGCAGGCTCGTCATGGGAGTCGGGATCGATGCCCTCATCTGTCGCGACCGCGAGATCTACCGGCGCGGTGGGGGCGCGCGCACGACAGTGGCACCTGCTCTCGGGCGAAGCGTCCGGGGTGTGGTCGTTTCGGTGACCTGGTAATTCGGCGCACTGGCGCCGTGCTTCGGGCGCGCGGCAGCCGGCGCTCCGACAGGGACGTATTTCCTGTCCGTTGCGCGCAAGTCACTTTCGGAGATCGACGAGGCCCGGCTTCTGGGCCCGAAAGCCGGCACCAATCAAGAAAGTCCAATAGCCTACCCTTCATCCGCGCCTCCAACGGCTGGGGCTTATCCGTTCGACGTTCCTCACGCCGATGCACGACGTGACTGGCGTCTGCTGGTGTAGCATTAGCTCTACTCCGATGGCCAAAGTGGAAGTCCAGGTTAACGTCGATGTCTAGAGATTCGTCCGCTGACGCGTGCGGTCTCGGCGTGGCATGACGGCCCTTGGAAACGCGGCGCTGCGGCAGCTCGCGCTGAAAGTACTGGCGCAGCACACGGGGCCGGCCGCGGGCGCGGAGGCTCTTGCGGCTGCGGCCCACCGCGCCTACGATGACCTCGCTCGGGTTTCGGCTCCGCTGATTGGGCAGGTTGGCGTCGATGCGCTGACTGGTCGCGCATTGCATCTTGCGCAAAGGGAATACCCGTGGTTGATTCACACGCGCGAGCCGGAGCAAGCGGAAGGGCCATTTGCTCAGGTCATTGTCTGCCTGGCGCGACAGGATCCTGGCGTCGCCACTGAAGCCGCCGGAGCGGTGTTCGCAACATTCACGGGGTTGCTCGTCACGTTCATCGGGGAACCCTTAACGGTGCGTCTGTTGCGACAGGCGTGGCCTGATGCCTTTTCCGACGCGAGCACAGCGGAGTCATAACGCATGACGGACCGGGTTGCGATTCGCCGACTCCCCACGGGCGTTCCTGGACTCGACCAGATCCTGGGTGGGGGCCTGCCGGAATTCTCCTTCAATGTCATTGCCGGCGCTCCAGGCGCGGGGAAAACGACGCTCGCGCAGCAGCTCATGTTCGCCCTCGCAGGTCCCGATCGTTCCGCGCTGTACTTCACCGTGGTCGGCGAGCCCCCCCTCAAGATGCTGCGCTATCAGCAGCAGTTCACCTTCTTCGATGTGGCTCGCGTGAATGAGTCGGTCCGCTACGTCAATCTGAGCCAGGAGGTGGTGAACGGCACGCTGGAGAAGCTCCTGGGACGCATCGTTCAGGAAGTCGAAGCGGCCAGCCCCGGCGTGGTGATTGTCGATTCCTTTCGAACGGTGGCCCAGGCTGCCGAGCGGGCACAGAACGGCGGCGACCTCGATTTGCAGCACTTTGTGCAGCAACTGGCCGTCCGGCTCACAGGCTGGGAAGCGACGACGTTTCTCGTCGGCGAGTATCAACCCTCGGAGGCTGAACCCAATCCGGTCTTCACCGTCGCGGACGGACTGCTGTGGCTCGTGCAAAGCCTCGATCGGAATTCGATGGTTCGCAAGATGCAAGTCATGAAGATGCGTGGACAGGCTCCCATTCCCGGGCTGCATACCTTCCGCATCACGGGCGATGGTGTGCACGTGTTCCCCCGGGTCATCGTCGGGACAGAGGCGAAGTCGCGACCGGCAGGGGCAGGCGCGAAGCGCAAACCCCAAGAACGGCTCTCGCTCGGCGTCAAGGGATTGGACGACATGCTCGGCGGTGGCATTCCGGCCGGCTACTCGGTGCTGCTCGCCGGCCCGTCGGGCTCCGGCAAGAGTGTGCTCGCCTCCGAGTTCATCAGCGAGGGTGCGCGTCATGATGAACCTGGCATCGTCGCGGTGTTCGAGAAGCGGCCCGCCGACCACTCGCAGGACGGTCCAAGTGGACATCGGTTCGAGCAGCTCGTCCGCGCGGGCAAAGTGGGCATCATCCACTCGCGCCCGCTGGATCTCTCTATCGATGAAATGCTCCATGAAATTATTGAAGCCATTCACCGTCTCAAAGCGCGCCGGCTGGTGATCGATTCGCTCTCCGGGTTCGAGCTGGCCCTGGCGCCGACGTTTCGCGAGGACTTTCGGGAGTCGCTCTATCGCATGGTCGCCGTGCTCACCGGGATGGGCATCACTATGTTGATGACGGCGGAGCTGGAGGACAGCTACATGGATCTGCGCTTCAGCCCGCACGGCACGGCATTTCTGACCGACGCGATCATCATGCAGAGGTATGTCGAATTGAAGGGTCAACTGCAGCGCGTCATGGCCGTTGTGAAAGTGCGTGGGAGCGCTCACAGCAAGGATCTGCGGACGTTCGAGATCACGAAAAAAGGGATCGTCATGGGCGAGACGCTCGGTGGGTACAAGGGCTTGCTGACGGGCAGCCCAGCGTTGATCCAGAGCGCCCCGCCAGAGACAGGTGACCACAAGCCACGTCGACGACGCGGGTGACGGCCGGCCCGACGATGAGTATGACTGACGCGAACAAACCAACGAATATGCCATCGTCGCCTGGACAGGCGGAAGGTGTCGGACCGCCGGAAGACCAGCACGAGACGGGCGAGAGCACGACAGCCATCACCAACCGGGAAGGCATCGTGGCCGCCCGTGAGGGGACGGCCACGCTGCGCGAGGAGGCGGCCGGTGTACGGGAGGGGACCGCCGCTGTGCGCGAGGAGACGTCAACTCTTCGTGAAGAGGCTGTTCGCGCTCGGGAGGATGCCGCGCAAGCGAAGGCAGAGTTGCAGGAGCTCGTCGTCCAGGTCCGGGAAGCCAACGAGCGTTTGGTCGTCGCCACGGTTCGCGCACAAACGATGGCTGAGGACGCCGAGCAGGCCAACCATCTCAAGGATGAGTTTCTCGCCACGGTGTCCCACGAGCTCCGGACGCCCTTAAATGCCGTCCTGGGATGGGCACGCATGCTGGGGTTGAAGCAATTGCCGCCCGCTCGCGCGAAACACGCGATCACGATCATCGAGCGCAACGCCTTGTCCCTGGCGCACATCATCGAGGATCTGTTGGATGTGTCCCGCATCGTTGTGGGAACCTTTCAACTGGCGCCGCAACCCGTCGATCTTGTCGCCGTGGCGCAGGC
>JACDCA010000612.1 GCA_013694635.1 Acidobacteriota bacterium
GAGCCGATCTTATAAGCGAGGGCCTGGCTCGGGATCGCGATGTAGCGTTCGACTTCCGCGGTCGCGTCGGTGCGGGACATCCCCGAGTTCGCCAGCATGTACTCGATCGCGCGATCGCGCGTCCATCCCACGGCGTGAATCCCCGTGTCCACCACCAGCCGCATCGCCCGCAGCATCTCGTCATCGAGGTGGCCGAAGCGCTGATAGGGATCGTTGAACAGGCCGAGTGCCGGGCCCAGCGTCTCCGCGTAGAGCGCCCACCCTTCCACGTACGCCGTATTGCCGCCGAAGCGCATGAAGGCGGGCAGCGTCGTAGTCTCCTGCGCAAGGCTGATCTGGAAGTGATGTCCGGGCGCTCCCTCGTGCAGCTACAGCGTCTCGACGCCGACGATCTTCGTGCAGGTCGTCCGGGACGCGCGCGCGGTCTGATGGCTTCGCGACCGCTGACCGGCGGGAAAGGGGGAAGGCACATTCTCGACTCGTGACTTGCACGCCCCAGACCGGTCATCGCACTACGTCTCTGACGTATAATATGGTGTGCTCACGTTCGTTGAAACGAAGCTCTTCACGCATCTCGTGCAGAGTTACCTCACCGACGACGAGTACGCGGCTCTCCAGAACGCCCTCGTTGCGAATCCCGAGGCCGGCGCTGTGATCAGGGGTTCTGGCGGCGTTCGGAAGCTGCGGTGGGGCCTCCCGGGAAGAGGGACGCGAGGCGGCGTTCGCGTCATCTACTACCTGCGTCTCGGACAGGGTCAGGTCTGGATGCTGACGATGTACGCGAAGAACGAAGCAGCCAGCATCTCTGGCCCCGTTCTGAAGAAGATCAAGGAGGAACTTGATGGCCAAGGCTAAGCGGAACATCGGCCAGGAGGTGCTGCACGGCATCAAGGAGCTCAAGCGTGGTGGGCACGGCAGGATCACGAGTGTACCTTCAGTGTCGAGCGTCCGCGAGAAGACTGGTCTTTCTCAGTTGAAGTTCGCAACCCTTCTGGGCGTCTCGGTCCGCACCCTCCAGGAGTGGGAGCAGGGACGCCGCGCTCCTTCGGGGGCTGCCAGGACCCTCCTGATGATCGCCGCGAAGAGCCCTCGTGCGTTGGTGGATGTTGCCTGAATCCCCGAAACGATGCGGGGCACCGCGCGAGGTCATCGAGCGCTACGCAGCGACGGCCGTTCGCCGCACACCGTCGAGGACTGCAATCAGCTCATCGACCGTACTCCTGCTGAATAGTCCTTCAGGCCCATGCGGCGTCAGGTCGGTGAACGGCGACTCGTACAGACGCGCCGCCTCCATCACGCCGTGCTCGGTGAGGTGATTCACGATCAGATTCACGAACTCGATCTGATTCCCGCCAAGCGTCTTGCCCGCAAGGAAACCGGCCAGCGCAGCCTTGGCGGCTTCGCGATCCATGCCGACCATCGAGCGGACGAAGAGGCCGAGGCCGTGCGACTCTGACTTGGCGCGCTCGATGTCTTCCGGTGCACCGACGCCGCTTTCGACGAGCACGC
The DNA here is from genome assembly GCA_013694635.1 of Acidobacteriota bacterium. Classification (GTDB taxonomy): domain Bacteria; phylum Acidobacteriota; class Vicinamibacteria; order Vicinamibacterales; family 2-12-FULL-66-21; genus JACDCA01. Next base: position 1,510 of record JACDCA010000612.1, read on the forward strand.
GCTCCAGTTCGGAGAGGTCGCTCGCTGTCAGTGCCTTGTTCATCCGGAGCTTCTGGATGGCGATGTGGTCCTGGTGTGCACGCAGGAACGCCTGCGCCTTGATTCGGAACCTGGCGAAGTCCGCGCCCTCCCCGAGGCCGGGCAGCGCGAAACCGGTCTCGGCGCCCATCTGGTCCTCGAAATCGGTGTAGATCGGCTTGCGCTTCTGCTTCTCGATCAACTTCACCAGGTCGCGCAGACGACGGCGGACCGACTCGAGCATCGGGATGGTGACGTCCTGCCACCATTCGTCGGTCTGGACATCCTGGATCAGCGCCATCTGCTGCCGGATCATCGGGATCGCGGACTTCTCCTCGAGAAGGCCGGCGATCGCCTTCACCTGATCTCTCAGTCGCACGAATCCCGGTTCCGACCGAAGCTGCGCCAACTGCAGATTGAGAATCAGCAGATCGAACCGCTTTGCCTCCTCCGCTTCCGCCTCCAGTTCCGAAGGAAGGCCGGCCACCTCGTGAGAAAGCTCGGTCAACGCTTCGGGCGTCAGTGCCACCCACGCACCGGGCTGCTTGTACTTCTCGATGACCCGCCGCCGCGGCCGGACGACGAAGTTGTCGAGATTCATCGCCGCGACTTCCTTGTGCAGGATCTCGCCGATTGAGCGGCGCACCTCGGACTCGCTCGTCGGCTCACCAAACGTCGCCGTTGTTTCTCTGACCTGGAGGCGGTCCTGAAGGGCTGGACTACGCGACGTGTCACCGCGTTTGTCCAGCTCGCCGATCAGCTCCAGACGCGTCGTGAAC
>JACDCA010000675.1 GCA_013694635.1 Acidobacteriota bacterium
CTCCGGCGGCGTGCCGGTGTACGTCGAGCAGGTGGCGGCCGTGAGGATAGGCGAGGCGTTCCGCGTGGCGTCACTGGTTAAGGGAGCCAAAGAAGCGGTAGGTGGCGTGGTGGTCGCGCGCACCGGCACGAACACCAAGGAAGTCATCGACGCCGTGAAGGCCCGGATCACCCAGATCGAGGCCGGACTGCCGTCAGGGGTGAAGATCGTGCCGTTCTACGACCGTTCGGATCTCATCGAACAGGCGGTCGATACGCTGCGGACGGCGCTCGTCGAGGAGGTCGTGCTCGTAACGCTGGCGCACATCGTGTTCCTGATGCACTTCCGGTCGATCCTGATCGTCACCATCCCGCTGCCGCTCGCCGTCCTGGCCTCCTTCCTGGGCATGTATTACGCGGGGATCTCGTCGAACATCATGAGCCTTGCGGGGATCGCGATTGCGATCGGTGTTCTGGTGGACGCCGGCATCGTTGTCACCGAGAACGCCTTTCGATTCATCGAGCAGCGCGGAATCGACACGAGAGACCGCAGACTGGTCTGGCAGACAGTGCTCGAGTCGACGCGGCTGGTAGGGCGGCCCGTGTTCTTCTCGATGGCGATCATCCTGCTCGCCTTCGTCCCGGTGTTCGCGCTCACCGGGCAGGAAGGCAAGCTGTTTCATCCGCTGGCGTTCACCAAGACCTTCGCGGTCCTTGCTGCGACGGTGATCGCCGTCACGCTGGTGCCGGTACTCTGCTCCTTGCTGCTCGGCGGAAAGATGCACGGCGAGGAGGCCAACCCGGTCATGCGCGTGCTCCGGCGCCTCTACCGGCCGGTGCTCGACAACGCGCTCCGGCATCGAGGCGTCACGATCCTCGTCGCGGTGGCGGTGTTCACAGGATCTCTCCTCGCCGCCCGGACGATCGGCAGCGAGTTCATGCCGCCCCTCAACGAGGGAGACCTGATGTTCATGCCGATCGCGGATCCGAGCATCTCGCTCGAGCAGAACACGGAGATTGCCGCGCGCCAGAACACCATCCTTGGGAAATTCCCGGAGGTGGCATCGGTCGTCGCCAAGGTCGCGCGCGCGGACACCTCCACGGATCCCGCTCCGCTGAACATGACGGAAACCATCGTGCATCTGAAGCCGCGGTCGCAGTGGCGCGCCGGCATGACCCTCGACAAGCTGCGCGCGGAGATGGGGCAGGCCGTCCAGTTGCCTGGCGTTTCGACGATCTGGACGATGCCGATCATCAACCGGATCGACATGCTGACGACCGGCATCCGGTCCGAGGTCGGCGTGAAAATCTTCGGCACGGACCTGCAGGTGCTCGAAGATCTGGCACGCCGCGTTGCGGAGACCCTCCGGCGTGTGCCGGGCGCGAGCAATGTCTATCCCGAGCAGGTGACGAGCGGCCAGTACCTGAACATCGAGATCGATCGCGCCGCCGCCGCGCGGTATGGCATCGGCGTTGGCGATGTGCAGGAGGTCATCGAGAATGCCGTCGGCGAAACGACGCTGACGATGACCATCGAGGGGCGCGAGCGGTTCCCGGTGCGGGTCCGGTACGCGCCACCATATCGGGCGGATCCGCAGGCGCTCGGCCGCGTCCTGGTGGGGGCGCCGGGCGGCGCGCCGGTGCCACTCGCGCAGATTGCGCGCATCGAAAATGCGCGCGGGCCGGCAATGATTTCATCCGAGAACGGCCTGCTCGTCGCGACGGTGCTGCTGAACGTCCAGGGCCGGGACGTCGGTGGCTTCGTCGAGGAGGGGCGGGTCGCCGTGGCTCGCGGTGTCTCGATGCCATCCGGCTACTACGTGGCGTGGAGCGGGCGATGGGAGAACCAGGTGCGGGCGCGGCAGCGCCTCCAGATGGTCGTACCGATCGTCCTCGTGGTGATCTTCGTCCTGCTCTATTTCACGTATCACTCGGCGCTGGAGGCCGCGCACGTACTGCTCGCCGTCCCGTTCGCGCTCTCGGGGGGGATCTATCTTCTCTGGTTGCTCGGCTACAACTTCTCGGTTGCGGTGTGGGTCGGGTTCATCGCGCTGTTCGGCACCGCCGTGCAGACGGCGGTCGTCATGGTGATCTACCTGGAGGAGGCGGTGGAACGGAAGCGCGTGGAGCTTGGCGGAACATTGACGCGGGCAGCGTTGCGTGACGCGGTTATCGAAGGCGCGCTGCTGCGGCTGCGTCCCAAAGTCATGACTGTTGCCACGGTGGTGGCCGGTCTGCTTCCAATCATGTGGAGCACGCGTGTGGGCGCCGAGGTGATGAAGCCCCTGGCGACGCCGGTTCTCGGAGGAATGATCTCCTCCCTCGCCCACGTGCTCATCGTCACGCCGGTCATCTTCTTCTGGTTGCGGGAACGGCAGTACGGTCTTCGGCATGAGGCAGTTGATCGATCGGCTGACGGCGACAGGCCGGCTGACCTGTCCGTCGGCGCCTTAGCGAAGGCGGAGGCCGGCCCCGACCATGCCGGCCCGTGGTCGTTGCGGCGCGGGTTGCTGGGCGCCGGTGTGGTGGTTGTCATGCTGGCCGCCGGGTTCGGGATCTGGAAGTGGAGAACTGGAGACGCTCGTTCAGCACAGTCCGCCGGCACCGTGATTCAGTCCGTCCAGTCAGGGGGGCTGACAATCGCGCTGATCTCACCGTCCGGCCCGCTCCGCCAGGGCCGCAACACGTTCGCGGTGGAGTTCCGCCGCGGTGACACTCTGGTGGACGTAGGACGCGTGAGCGCGAGCGCAAACATGCCGATGCCGGGGATGGTGATGTCGAGCGGCTTGCAGATCCAGCCGTCCGGGACCCCGGGGCGCTACGCGGCAACGGCGGAATTCGGGATGGCGGGCGCATGGAAGTTTTCGATCGAGTGGGAGGGCCCCGCGGGCCGCGGATCCTCGAGCTTCGAAGGGATGGTGCAATGAGATCGAATCTGGTGAGTGTGATGTGCGCCGCGATCCTGCTCGCCCCAGCGAGAAGTGACGCGCAAACGCCGCTGCTTGCGCCCGGGGCGCAGGTGGCGCCCGCGATTTCCGCGCCGTACGTCGATCAGGCCGGCGGGCTTTCGTTGGAGGATGCGATCGCGCTGGCGCTGAAACAGGAGCCCTCGCTGCGCGCGGCGCGGTCGGAGATCGTCGCGGCCACGGCGCGCCGACAGCAGGCGGCGCTGCGCGCGAATCCGACCGCGACCGCCGAGCGGCGGCAGGAGCCCGGTGGCACGGATTCCCAGACGTCCGTGGGAATGCAGCTGCCGCTCGACCTGTTCCGTCGAGGCGCACGCATCGCGGTCGCGGAGCGCGAGATCGATGTCTCGCGGCTGGACGTTGCCGACCGGGGACAGCGACTCGCCGTAGATGTCCGCGCCAGGTACGGCGACGTTCTGGTTGCAGTGCGCGAGCTGGCGGTGCTGGACGAGCTGCTCTCGGCGACCCGGCGCCAGCTCGACCTGGTGGCCGCTCGTGCAAAGGAAGGGGCCGTGCCCCCGCTCGAGCGCGATCTGCTGGACGTCGACGTCCGGCGGCTCATGGCCGACCAGCGCCTGCAGGTCGGGCGCGTGGACGCCGCTTTCGTTTCACTGAAGCGTACAGTCGGCCTGGCTCCTGATGCGATGCTTACGGTGCGCGAGACGCTCGAGGCGGTCGTCACGCGCGAGACCGCGTCCCCCATGCCGGTGCCGCATGCGGAGGGTGCGGTCCGCAGGCGCCCGGACGTCCTCGCGGCCGAGGCCCGGATCGCCGCCGCGGACGCGCGGATCAAGCAGTCCGCCAGCGACGGGCGGTTCGATGTGAGCGTGTACGGCACCTATATGCGGATGGATGCGGGTTTCCCGCAATCGGGATTTGCGCTCGGTGGTGGCCTCGAGCGCGTGCGCGGGCTCTTCAACTACGTGGCTGGCGGCGCGATGGTGATGATTCCGCTGTTGAATCGCAACCAGGGGGCGGTTGCCGCCGCGCAGGCGGAGCGGGTCGGCGCGACCGCCGCGCGCGACGCGGTCGTGCTGCAGGCGCAGGCCGATCTCGCTGCCGCGCGCATCGACGACGCAAGTGCGCGGGAGGCCGTCGCGTATTACCGCGACGGGGCACAGCGCCTGGCGCGACAGAACCTCGACGTGGTGAGCCAGACGTTCGCACTCGGACGCGGGACCGTGTTCGACGTGCTCACGGAGCATCGACGGTATCTGGACATTGAGAAATCGTTCACCGACACGCTGCGGTTTGCGTTCGAGGCGCGCACGCGGTTGCAGTTTGCGCTGGGAGACGTGCGATGACCGATGACCGACGCCTGAGTCTCGGACGTGGAGCGGCCGCCCTCGCCGGAGTGGCGCTCCTGCTCGGCGGCGCCGGCGTGACGTTTCTGCTCCTTCGTGCGGGCGGGACCGCGCACGAAGGCAGGGACATGTCCACGACGACGGCGGCTTCCACCGACACGCCCGCGGCATCCTCCGGTGCAACGGCAGCACCGCCCGCTGCCGCGGCCACCGGTGCGCCGCTGCCGGATATTGAGATCACTCTGACCGCGGATGCCGTGGCGCGCGCTGGAATCGAGGTGGCGCCGGCTGCGGCTTCGGGTGCCGCCGATGCCGTGCGCATCCCCGGAACCATCGAAGCGGACGCGTACCGCCGTGTGGCAGTCACGCCCTTCGTTGCCGGCCGCATCACCAGAGTTACCGCACAACTGGGGCAGGAGGTGAAGCGCGGCGCCACGCTGGCGCTGATCTACAGTCCCGGCCTTGCCGACGCGCAGACGAAATACCTGACCGCGCGCGCCGAGCTCGAGGCGGCCGCGCAGGAGATGAAGCGAACGGAGAGGCTGGTCGAGATCGGCGCCGCGAGCCGCCAGGAGCTCGAACGCATCCACGCGACGCACGTCACGCACGGCACGGCCGTGCAGGGGGCACGGACGCAGCTGGTCCTGCTCGGCATGACTCCCGCCGCGATCGGCCGCCTGACCTCGCCGAATGAGATCTCGGCCACCGCAGGCATCCTCGCGCCGATCGACGGGATCATTACCGAGCGGCAGGCGAATCCGGGACTGAATGTCGATCCGTCGACCCCGCTGTTCACTGTCGTCGATCTGTCGAGCGTGTGGGTGATGGGAGATCTGTACGAACAGGACTTTCCACGCGTGCGCGTCGGCAGCCCGGCAACGATCACGACCACGGCTTACCCGGGGCTCGCAATGAGCGGCCGCGTAGGCTACATCGATCCGCAGCTGAACGAGCAGACGCGGACCGC
>JACDCA010000709.1 GCA_013694635.1 Acidobacteriota bacterium
ATGCCCCAACAGACGGCGCTTTCCGCCGAGTATTTCCTCCTCACGACCCTGATCGTCCAGGTCGCGGTCGCGGCCGTGCTGTCGACGATGCTCGTGCGGTTCGCATTCTTCCGGCGGATCCTGCTGACCGAGCGGCGGGATTGGCCCGAGCGGCTGGTGTTCGCCGCCAGCATCGGCATCCCGCTCACGGCGGGCGTCGCCGTGCGCCTCCTCCTCAACTTCCAGCCGTCCGATCTCACGCTGCCCGGAGCGTTCCTCGCGGGATTGATCGCCGGCCCGTACGCCGGCGCGATCGTGGGCACGATGGTGGGCCTCACGGCATTCGCCGGCGGCGAGTGGATCGCCCTGCCGTTCGCGATCGGCTGCGGTTTCGCGGGTGGCGGTCTGCGCGAGATCTGCCCGAAACAGGCGATCTGGCACTTCTCTCCCCTGTTCTTCACCGACCTGCACCGTTACGTGTGGCGCCTCGTCCGCCGGTTCGAGATCGACTGGGTCGTCATTCTGCTCGCCGCGCCGATCGGCCTCGAAATCATCCAGCAGGCGCTCGGCCACCGCTTCGGCCTCGATCGGCTTTTCCACCACGCGCCGCCGAAGGCGTGGATGCACGTGCTGATCATCCTCGCGACGGTGCTCTGCGTCGCGATCCCGATCAAGATCTGGAACAGCGCGCGCATCGAGCATCGTCTGCAGGAACAGGAAAAGCTACTGATGGCCGCTCGCGTCGAGGCGCTTGCAAGCCAGATCAATCCGCACTTCCTGTTCAACACGCTGACGTCGATCCTGTCGCTGATCAGGTCCCAGCCCGAAACGGCGCGCGTGCTCATCGTCAAGCTGTCCGGCCTGCTGCGGCGGCTCCTCAGCAGCCAGGAACACTTCGTGACGCTGCGGGAGGAGCTCGAAGCCATCGACGAGTACCTCGACATCGAGCAGATCCGGTTCGGGACGAAACTGGAGATCGAGAAACAGATCGATCCCGACACGCTGAATGTCGTCGTGCCCAGCATGCTGTTGCAGCCGATCGTCGAGAATTCCATCAAGCATGGCATCGAGCCGAAGGTCGGGCATGGCCGGATCATCATCCGCAGCGTCCGCAAGGACGGTCACGCGATCATCGACGTCATCGACAATGGCGTCGGTGTTCTGGAACGCGATCCCACGCGTGTCAAGGGCACCGGCATCGGCCTCCGGAACGTGAACGAACGGCTGGCGGTGATCTACGGGGCCAACTACCAGCTGAAGCTCGACAGCGTGCCCGGCGAGGGCACCTGCGCGCGCATCGTGATCCCCGAACTGGTGGTGCCGTCGAGGGCCACCGCCTGATGGCCGGCGACGTGGCCGAGGCGCTTCGCACGGTGATCGTGGACGACGAACGCCTGGCGCGCGAGGAGCTGTGTTATCTGCTCGGACAGGTCGGGGGGGTTGAAGTCGTCGCGCAGGCAGCGGACGGGCTCGATGCGCTCGACGTGATCAAGACAGCGGACCCGGACCTCGTTCTTCTCGACGTGCAGATGCCCGGACTCACGGGGTTCGAGGTCGCCCGGCGGCTGCTCGAGAGCGGCGCCGACACGCATATCGTGTTCGTTACCGCGTTCGACCGCCACGCCATCGAGGCCTTCGAGGTCGATGCCGTCGACTACCTGCTGAAACCGGTCGAGGTCGACCGCCTGGGCACGGCGGTCGATCGCGTCCGCCGGCGCATTCACACCGATCGCCCATCAACCGTCCCGGCCACCGCGGAACTGGAGCGACTTCTGCAGCGCATGGCGGCGCGGCAGCACCGCCGAGAGCAGCTGGCGGTGAAGGTTGCCGATCGTTTCATGCTGGTGCACTCAGACGACGTGGTCCATGCGTCCGTGGAAAACGATGCGATCACCGTGGTAACGAACAGCTTGTCTGGAACGTCTAACTATCGGACACTGGATGAACTGCAGGCGCGGCTTGATCCTGCGGTATTCTGGAGAGTGCACCGGTCGCATCTGGTGAACATCAACAAAATCAAGGAGATAGTGCCCTGGTTCAGCCGCAACTTCCTCCTGCGCATGAAAGACGCGAAGGGCACCGAAATCCCAGTCAGCCGCTCGCAGACGAAGCGGCTTCGTGAGTACCTGAAGATATGAGCGAGTTCGACGATCGGTTCCACGTGCCTCCGCCCCCCCCGGCAGAGCCGCCGTTTCGCAGCCCGGATCCCCCCGCGCCGCGCGACCCGTTCGCGCCGCAGGAGCCCTACGTGCCGCCGGCGCCGCCGTCGTTTGCGGGTCCTGAAGGTTACCTGCCCGCCGAAGGGCCGGGCAGCTTTCCCGCGCCTGTCGTCACCCCTTCGGAGGCGGCGCAAGTGGATTCCTCGACGCTGTCGAGCCGTATCGCGGATGAACTGATCGCGTGGCTGAAGACGCTCGCGTCCGCCGCGGTCTATGCGACGCTCATCGTGACGTTCGGTTTCCAGGTCGCGCGCGTGGAAGGCCAGAGCATGGCGCCGACGCTGCAGGACCAGGACCGCCTGATCGTGAACAAGTTCGCGTACCGCATCGGCGAACCGCAGATCGGCGATATCGTCATGCTCTATTACCCGAACCGTCCGGAAAAGTCGTTCGTCAAGCGCGTGATCGCCGCGGAAGGGGACCAGGTCCGCATCATCGATGGCCGCGTCTACCGGAACGACGTCCTGATGGACGACAGCTTCGTGCCCGCCGAATATCGCAGTCACGAGGACTGGGGTCCCAAAATCATCGACGAGGGCTATTACTTCGTCATGGGCGACCATCGCAACAACAGCTCCGACAGCAGGCACTGGGGCTACGTGCCGAAGAAGTACATCATCGGCCGCGTTCAGCTGCGTTGGTGGCCGGTGCCGGCCGCTCGAGTGTTCTGAACCGCCACGCCGCGGTCTCGCGGGTTCTCCTCCGCGTTTTGTTCCTCAACCTGGCGGTCGCCGGGGCAAAGCTGGTGTTTGGCTACGCGACCGGCGCCGTCAGCATCATCTCCGACGGCTTCCATTCCCTGACGGATTCGGCGTCGAACGTGATGGGGTTGATCGCGGCGCGCGCCGCGCAGAAGCCCCCCGACGAGGACCATCCGTACGGCCATCGCAAATACGAAACCATCGCCGCCGGCGGGATTTTCGTCTTCCTGCTGATTGCGCTGATCGAAGTCGTACGCACCGCGGTACGCGGGCTTGCCGGCGGCCCCCCCGCGCACGTCAGCTCGCTCAGTTTCATCGTGATGCTCGGCTCGCTGGCGGTGAATCTGATCGTGGTGCGCTACGAATCGCGTGAAGCCGGGCGGCTCGGGAGTGAACTGCTGATGGCGGACGCGATGCACACCAAGAGCGACGTGCTGACGTCGTGCGCGGTGCTCGCCTCGCTCGGCGCGGTCAAGCTTGGCGTGCCCCTGCTCGATCCGATTGGCGGGCTCGTCATCGGGGCGTTCATCGCGCGGACCGGGTGGAAAGTCGCGCGTGACACGTCGCAGGTGCTGTCAGACCGGGTCGCGCTCAGCGAAGAAGACATCCGCCGCGTGGTGATGTCGGTGCCGCAAGTCGTGGGTTGCCACCACATCCGCTCCCGCGGATCCGCGGATCACATCTTCGTGGACCTCCACGTCTGGTTTCACGGCGACACGACGCTGCACGAGGCG
>JACDCA010000714.1 GCA_013694635.1 Acidobacteriota bacterium
GCCGGGAAGATACAGAACACGAGGGGGAACACCATCTTGACGCCAGTCTTCGCCGCCGCTTCTTCGGCGCGCTGGCGCCGTTTCGTGCGAAGCGTCTCGGAGGCCACGCGGAGCGACTGCGCGACGCTGGTCCCGAACTTGTCCGTCTGGATCAGCATCGTGACGAGCGCGCTCAGATCGTCGACGCCGGTGCGATCGGCCAGGTTGCGCAGCGCCTCGGCGCGGGCCTTGCCGGCGCGGAGCTCGAGGTTGATCAGGTTGAGCTCCTCGGCGAGCTCCGGATAGGCGAACTTCAACTCGGAGGCGACCCGCATCAGCGCCTGGTCCAGCCCGAGGCCGGCCTCAACACTAACGACGAGCAGGTCAAGGGCATCCGCCAGCGACAACTGGATCTTCTTCGCCCGGCGTTTCGCCAGCCGGGCCAGGATCATTCCCGGCAGGATGTAGCCGAGCCCGAGACCGCCGAGCGCCATCAGCATGTTGGGCTTCGCCAGGATCGGCGAGGCGCAGAACGCAAACAGGACGAGTGCGAACAGCACGCGAATGCCGAAGAAGATCGTCACCGCCTCGGGGCGGCGGTAACCCGCCTGCACGAGGCGCTGCCGCAGCGGCCCCATCTCCTTGGGCGAGCGGGGCATCTTGTCGCCGATCCTCTTGAAGATACCCAGGAGCGACGCCATGCGCGGTTTCGCCGGCTCGGCGAGGTCTCGATACGACGTGAGCTCTTCGATCCGCCGGTCGATGGCGACAGCGCGCCGCGGGATGAGCAGGAGGGCTCCGCCCGCAATCAGGGCGGTGCCGAAGACGAAGGCCAGCATTGGAAGCAGCACGCTACACCTCGATCTTGACGATTTGTCTGATCCACAGGAATCCCGCCGTCTGCATGCCGAGACAGATCAGCAGCATGATCTGCCCCATGCGCTCGCGGAACAGCAGGTCCATGTGTTCCGGATTGATGACCGCCAGCGCGCCGGCGAGCACGGCCGGCAACGCCAGGAGCACGTAACCGGTCAGGCGGCCGTGCGCGGTATAGACGCGAACCTGGCGCAGAATCTTGAAGCGCTCGCGGACGACGTGCGCGAGGTTCTCCAGAATCTCGGAGAGGTTCCCGCCCGTCTCCCGCTGGATGACGACTGCGGTGGCAAAGAAGCGGACGTCGAGCAAGGGGATGCGCCCGGTGAGATTGTCGAGCGCGTCTTTGACCGCCAGACCGTAATTCTGTTCCTCGAAGGTCTTGCGGAATTCGGGTCCGACCGGCTCCTGCAGCTCTTCGGCCGCCATCTTCAACCCGGTGGCAAACGCATGACCCGCTTTCAGCGCGCGGGAAATGAGATCGAGCGCCTCGGGGAACTGCTCTTCGAACGCCCGCATGCGGCGCGTGCGCTTGATGCGCAGCACGACGAACGGCAGACCGAATCCCCCGAGAAAGCCAGCCGGGGCGGCTGCAGCCAACCGGGTCAGCATGAAGCCTCCCAGTGCGCCGGCCGCACCGACCAGGCACGCCACGAGCAGCACGGCGCTGAGCGAAGCCTTGGTTCCGGACTGTTCGATCCAGGCCTTGATCGCCGATCCGCGCGCCGTTCCGCCGATCGCGGCATCGAGGCCCGGGAGGGGACCGGAATTCTGGGTCTTGAGGAGGTTGTTCTGGTCGGCCTGCTCGGTCTCGAACCGGTCGCCAAGCGCGATCTCCTTGAGGCGGTCGTCGACTTTCTGCTGCACCATCATGCCGGGCACCCGCGACATCATGAGGGCTATCCCCACGACGACCGCCGCGCCGACCACGAACGCAATACCAATGACGACGATCGCCACTACCGCACCTCCGTGATGCCTTCGAACATGTCCGGCGGCAGGTGGATACCGGCGGTCTTGAGGCGCTCGCACGCCTTGGGACGCACACCGGTCGCACGGAACCGGCCGATCACCTTGCCGTCCTGCGTCACGCCCAGCTTCTCGAAGCAGTAAATCTCCTGCATGGTGATGACCTCGCCCTCCATGCCCGTGATCTCCGAAATGCTCGTGACTTTTCTGGTGCCGTCGCTCATGCGCGACTGCTGGATCACCAGCTGGATCGCCGAGGCGATCTGCTGCCGCATCGCGCGCTCGGGCAGGTTCGTCGCGCCCATCGCGATCATCGTTTCGATTCTCGACAGCGCGTCACGCGGCGTGTTCGCGTGGACCGTCGTCAGCGAGCCGTCATGACCGG
>JACDCA010000730.1 GCA_013694635.1 Acidobacteriota bacterium
GCGGCACCGTGTATTACCGTCTGCACGGCTCGCCGCGCAAGTACTGGTCGCGTTATCCTCGGCAGCGTATTACGCAGTGGGCTGCCGACCTGCAGCGTGTTGAGGCCGGATCGGAGGCCTGGTGCATCTTCGATAACACCGCCAGCGGCGCCGCCATCGAGAACGCATTGGAGATGTTAGGCTTGACGGCCCGATGAACCGACACGTGGCTGCCGTCCCCGAGTATCAGATCCCCCGTGTCATCGCCGCGTCTGCCGTCGGCACCATGATCGAATGGTACGACTTCTACATCTTTGGAAGTCTCGCCACCGTCATCTCGCCGCTGTTCTATCCCAAGGGCAACGACACGCTCGCGTTGATTGCCTACCTGTCAACGTTTGCCGTCGGCTTCGTTGTCCGCCCGTTCGGCGCGCTGTTCTTCGGGCGCATCGGCGATCTCGTTGGCCGGAAGTATGCGTTCCTGGTGACGCTGCTCGTCATGGGAGGCGCGACCGCGCTCATCGGGGTGCTGCCCACCTACGCCACGATCGGCATCGCCGCGCCGATCATACTGCTGATCATCCGCGTGCTCCAGGGGCTTGCGCTCGGCGGCGAGTACGGCGGCGCCGCTGTTTACGTGGCGGAGCACGTCCCCGACGGCAAGCGTGGCTTCTACACCAGCTTCATCCAGATCACGGCGACACTCGGGCTGTTCCTCTCGCTGGCCGTGATCCTTCTCGTGCAGAACATGATGTCGGCCGAGGACTTCCGCTCGTGGGGCTGGCGCGTCCCCTTCCTCATCTCGATTGCGCTCGTCGGCATCTCGCTCTACATCCGCCTGCGCATGAAGGAGTCGCCGATCTTCAGCCACATCAAGAGCACGGGCATGGCATCGGCGAAACCGCTGAAGGAGGCATTCACCGAGCGCGAGAACCTGCGGCGGGTGCTCGTGTCGCTGTTCGGCGCCACTGCGGGTCAGGGAGTCGTCTGGTACACGGGGCAGTTCTACGCGCTCTTCTATCTGCAGGCGATCCTCAACGTCCACGACACATCCGCGGCGTACATCATCGCGATCGCGCTCGTCCTCGGGATGCCCTTCTTCGTCGTCTTTGGTGCGCTGTCCGATCGGATCGGCCGCAAGCGGATCATGATGGCCGGCTGCCTGGTGGCGGCGCTGTCCTATATTCCGATCTACCGGGCGATGCAGGAAGTCGCCGGATCCGGAGTCGTCACCGCGATCTCACAGCGCAACCCCGTCACCGGTGCCGTCAGCCTCATTCCACAGGCGTCGGTCGGCGGTGTGCTGCAACCCGCCGAGGAAGTGCTGCCGTACACCAGCCTCAGCGAGCTGCTTGGCAAGCCGATCGCCTGGAAACTCATCCTGCTCGTGTTCATCCAGGTCATCTTCGTGACGATGGTCTACGGACCGATTGCGGCCTATCTCGTCGAAGCATTCCCGGCCAGGATCCGGTACACGGCGCTGTCACTCCCGTACCATATCGGCAACGGCGTCTTCGGCGGGCTGCTTCCGCTCATCGGCCTGAGTGTGATCGCGAAAACGGGCAACATCTACGCCGGTCTCTACTATCCGATCGCTGTTGCCGGTTTGACGTTTGTCGTCGGATCCTTGCTCCTCAAGGAGACCCACAGCGTCCTGATCTGGGACGAGGTGCAGGGGATAAAGCAGGAATGAAGGCGCCTTCGTCTGAGGTGGTGGCGGCCGATCGGGACGGCGGCCGTGTGTGTCGTGCTGGCAGCATGCCTGTGGTCGTTCTGGGGGGAGCCTGCCAGTTTGAGCATGCAGGAGGAGTCAATCACGCTCCCTTGGCCTCTGCAGGTGCCGCTGCGGGTCGCGATCCTGACCGATCTTGATGTGGGCTCGCCCTTCCATGGAATCGCCAGACTCCGCGACGTCGTCGACCGGACAAACGCAGCGCGCACTGACCTGGTCTGTATTCTCGGCGACCTCGTGGTTCAAGGGGTGGTTGGCGGACGTTTTCGTGCCACCGGAAGAGATCGCGATCGAACTGAAGCGGCTTCGGCCTTCGGTCGGCGTCGTCGCGGTGCTCGGCCGCCGGCGTAGCGTACACAGTGTTTTCCGAGACGACCAAGTCCCCCTTCTCGCAGGAGGCTCCTTCCCGTAGACTTACCGCAAGCATGCCTGCCGGACAATCCGTCTGCGGAACCTTATCAAGAGTCAACTGATGACGCCTTCCTGCACGGTCATCATTTGCACGCGTGACCGGGCACACGAACTGGAAAGTTGTCTGACGGCGGTCACGCAGTTGTCATATCCTCGCTTTTCCGTACTGGTTGTCGACAGTGCCTCTCGCGGCGATGCCACACGCGACATGGCGCAACGGTTCAACGTCGGCTACCTCCGTCTCGCGGCACCGGGCCTCAGTTACGCGCGCAATCAGGGCGCGCGCGCGTCTTCATCCGAGTTCGTCGCCTATCTCGACGACGACGCCGTGCCGTGTCCTGGATGGCTCTCTGCGCTGCTCAGCGGTTTTTCGGAGGCGTGTGTCGACGCCGTGACGGGCCGTATCATGCCTCTTCGGGTCGAGAGTGAAGCGGAACAAATGTCCGCATCCACCGATCGATTTTTAAGGCGCAACGACCGCGTGATTTTCGATAGATCCCTCCCGAACTGGTTTGAGGTCGCCAGCTTCGGAGACATCGGCCGCGGCGGAAATATGGCCTTCCGTCGGTCCGTTTTTGACAGTTGGAACGGATTCGACGAGCGGCTCGGCCGCGGCGCACCTTTAGTCGGTGGCGAGGAGCTGTACGCGTTCTCGCAACTGATCAGCGGAGGCAGCGCCATCGTGTACGTGCCGACCGCGATTGTTAGACACCCATATCCGGCATCAATCAAAGATCTACGGTCCCGCCGTTACCAGTCGATCCAATCGGCGGCGGCTTATTTCGCGATGTTGATTGCCGAAGAAAGGAAGCATTGGCCTGAGCTCTGGCGGGTGATCAGTAACGGGTTCTCCAAGCGACTTGGCAATCGCATCGATCCGCAAGAGCGGCCGTTTCGCTCGGTGCTTGGACGGTGGATGACAGTGAGGGCGATCGCGGCTGGCGTGTTCAAGTATGCAAGTGTCAAGATTGCGCAGCGCTTCCGACGCTACCCGGCGTCGTTCCTGAATCCGTCAGCGGAGAATCCACCCACCGGCGAACATACGCCGGGTTCGGGGAATCGATAATGGTGCCGAAGGTCGCATCGATAATCATCGTCGCGCACAATAGCTGGCCCGATCTGGCGCTCGCGATTCAAACCAGCCTGAGTCAGTCCTACCGTCCGCTCGAAGTCATCGTCGTCGACAACGCCTCGACGGATGAAACCGCGAGCATGGTGCCGGCCCGCTTTGGTGACACGGTCCGATACCTCCGGCAGCCGCAGAACCGGTATGACGGAGGGGGGTATAACGCCGGGCTGCGCGCCGCTACCGGCGAGTACGTGCAATTCCTGGATGCGGACGACTTCCTCGCACCCGACAAGATCGAGCTGCAGGTGCGCGCTTTCATCGATAACCCTGAGGCAGACCTCGTCAGAGGCGCCTACCGGCGTTTTCGACGCCAGCCCGGGCTGGCCCGTTGGGAGGAACGCGAGCTCCCGAGGCC
>JACDCA010000752.1 GCA_013694635.1 Acidobacteriota bacterium
CACCGCCGAGCGGGCCGGCCCTGGCTACCGGGCTGCTGCTCGAGCGCGGCGCCGACATCAACGCCCGGGACCCGGAAGGGCGGACCGTGCTGATGCTCGCGTGCGCGTCGGAAGCCGTTCCGGTCGACATGGTGAAGATGCTCCTTGCAAAGGGCGTCGACGTGAATGCGAAGAGCGCGGCCGGTGACACAGCGCTGACCTACGCGAAGCGGCACGGCAACACGCCCATCGTGCAGTTGCTCGAGAGGGCGGGTGCGGTGGAGGCAAACCCGGAGCCTGCGCCGGCGATCAAGTACATGCCCGCCGGCTCCGCTCGCGCGGCGGTCACCCGCAGCCTGCCGCTGCTCCAGAGGGCGGACGACGTCTTCCTGCAGAAATCCGCGTGCGTCTCATGCCACAACAATTCGCTGACCGCGATGACCGTGTCGCTCGCGCGCGGCAGCGGCATCCCCGTGGACGAGGCGATGGCCCGCAAACAGGCGAAGGCGGTCGGCGCCTACCTCGATTCGTGGCGCGACCGCGTGCTGCAGGGGATCGGCATTCCGGGCGACAACGACACCATCAGCTACATCCTGCTCGGGCTGGCGGCCGAGAAATTCCCGGCCAACCCGTCCACCGACGCGATGGTGCGCTTCCTCCGCTACCAGCAGTCACCCGCGGGCTTCTGGTTGCCGCTCGCGCATCGGCCGCCGCTCGAGGGCAGCATCATCACGGCTACCGCCTTGACGCTGCGCGCGATCAAGGAGTACGCGCCGGCGCACGACCGCGCGGCCTACATGTCGCTGGTAGCGCGCGGCGCTGCGTGGATCGCGAAGTCGGAGCCGGTCACGACGGAAGACTTCGCGTTCAAGGTACTCGGCCTGCACTGGGGCGACGCCAATCGCGAGGAGGTCCAGAAAGCCGCGCAGGCGCTGATCGCCCAGCAGCGTGCGGACGGTGGATGGTCGCAGCTGACAACGATGCAGAGCGACGCCTATGCAACGGGCCAGGTGCTCGTGGCGCTTGCGCACAGCGGCGTCGTGGCCGCCACGCATCCGGCTTACAAGGGGGGTGTCGAGTTCCTGCTGAAGACGCAGGCCGCCGACGGATCGTGGCACGTCAGACGGCGGGCTGTGCCTCTGCAGCCGCACTTCGAGGCGGGCTTCCCGTACGGCAAGGACCAGTTCATCTCCGCCGCCGCCACCAACTGGGCCGTCATGGCGCTGACGTTCGCGGCGAAGAGCGGCTCATAGTCGGCTGAGACGTACCACGTAACTGACACGCAGGCCACAAAGACCTCTAAGAGCACAATCTTCGTGTCTTTGTGTCATTTGCCGTCGGCCCGTCTCACCTTCTGCAGCCTCGAATCAATTTTTTCTGCGTCGTGTTTCTTTCCCTGCGCCTTGAGGGCTTCGAGTACCCCCGTGAGCGACCAGACGTTCTCCGGGTTTTTCCTCAGGTCTTCCCAGTACACCGCTTCCGCTTCGTCTGGCCGGCCGGCCTCGAGCAGCACCGCGCCGAGATTCTGTCTGACCGGCGCGTGCCAGTCGGGCGGTTCCTGGTAGACCAGGGCATCCTCGTAGCGGATCGCGCGGTCGAGATGAAGCGTTGCCGCGTCCCAATCCTTGCGCTTCGCCGCCATTTCACCCGCGATCACTTCCGGCGCGATCCGCAGAATTGCGAGACCCGTATTCGTCGAGAACGTCGTCTGCCCCTTCAATGACTCGTCTTTCAGCAGCGTGTTCAGCTCCGCCAGTTCTTTCTCTGCTTCGGCGAGCTGTCCTGTGGCGGTGAACGCCATCGCGCGCGCGTAGCGCCACGCGCCGCGTGTAAACGCGGTCTCATGCCGCGGCCCCTTGTCACCCAGCACGTCGTCCCACTTGCCGAAGCGCACCATCGCCCAGTAAGGGACGACGACGAAGCCTTGGAGGATTGGGATCGTTCCCAGGGCTTCCTTCGGAATGGCGGCGGCTACGCGCCGAGCGGAGTCGAGTGCGAGTGTCTCCTGGCCCGCGGCCGTCGCGCCCATCCAGATGAAATGCAGGTTATGCGGGTAATACGCGAGCGGATACATCCCCTGCGCGCGGCACTGTGCGATGTAATCCTCGTCCGCTTTCGCGGCGGCGATGTTGGACGCGATGACATCCGCATGCCGCCCCACCCGCTGATAGATGTGCGCTGGCATGTGGACGACGTGGCCGGCGCCGGGCATGAGGGGGAGGAGCCGGTCCGCTTCGGCTTCCGCGCGTTCGGGCGTGTCGGTCGCTTCCCAGAGATGGACCCAGAGGTGCAGCGCGCCCGGGTGATTCCTGTTCAGGGCGATGGCGGCGGTGAGCCCGGCCTGCACGTCGCGTGTTTCGTCGTACGGCAGGCCGTCCCGCGTCCAGTAATTCCAGGGACGGAGGTCCATCAGCGCTTCGGCATACAGCGTCCAGGCATCGGCGTCGGTCGGATACCGTTTCACGACCGACCGCATGGCGTCCGCGTAGGCGCGATCGGCCTTCTGTCGATCGTCCGCCTTACCGGTGTAGCGGACGGCGAGCGCATCGATGTAAGCGCGCTCGCGCGACGTCGCATTGGCCTTGAGAGCCATCGCCTTCTTCACCAGGTCGAGCGCTTTCGGTTCGTCCGCGGCGTCTATGGTGGAGTTGATGTTCGGGCCGAGGACGAGCGCCTGTCCCCAATACGCCATCGCGCAGGTGGGATCGAGACGCGCCGCCTCCGCGAATGCGCGTCCAGCCTCGGCGTGGTTGAACCCGTACGAGAGATTCAGCCCCTGGTTGATGAAGCGCTGCGCCTTCGGGCTCTTCGTTCTGACCTTGAACGCGTGCACGCCGAGGTTCTGCAGCCGCGGCGCCAGCGGCATGCCGGGCGCCGGCGCGTGGGCGTAGGCGTCCGGTTTTTCGTAATGTTTGTGCTGCGGCGTCGGGGTCTGCGCGCTGGCGGCGGCCGCGCTGGCTAGCAGGAGTAAGGCCGCGACCGTGGGGGTTTTCATTTGTTCCTCCGAAGCGGATAATGATACGGATGCGCCGAACTGTCAACTTCCTGTTTGCGCTGTCGGCCTCGGCCGCCATTCTGGCCTGCGACAGCGCGTCTCCCCCTGCGTCGCCAGGCGGTGCCACGCTTGGCGAAGTGAAGACGCTGATGGACGTCACCACCGGCCTGGACGTCACGAGCGGACTCACGGGCACGTGGAACTACGCCGGGCAATCGTTTGTCGTCCCGGAGTCCGGCAGCTTCACAAGCATCCGCTTCCACTGGTACACGTTCCAGAGGGTGCCGGCCGCGTTTGGTACGGTGACCCTGCTCACCCAGGAATACCTCGGCTTGCCGCGCGACATCGGGCCGTCCACGCCGGGCTTTGTCGCGCGTTCGGAGCGCGTGTCGGACGGCGCTTATATCTTTGCCGACAACGTCTCGATTGCCGGCGGCACGAAATACTGGGTTTACACCGACACGCAGGGTGCGTTCGCCGGCAGCTTCGATCAGGACATCTATTCCGGCGGCGACATGTACGTGACCGGCTTCCCAAGCCTGCCCTTCCGCAAGGCGCAGGCGAGCGGCCGTATGGTCAACGGCGTGTTCGTCCCCGCACCCACCGGCGTGTTCGTCGACGCGAACTTCAAGCTGCAGGCGAGAGCGAATTAACCACGCAGACTCTTTGGGTTTGAGAAAACGGAAACATTCTGTGGCTCCGCGCCTCTGTGGATTCCCCGCGCGCCGCGATCCACGCCCGCGCACTCACTCCGCCCCTATCACCAGCAGCGTTTCTCGCTCCGCGCCCTTGACCGCGCGCGTCGGAATACTGCGGTCGAACGTCGCCAGCCTCCCGTTGCGCTTCACCGCAAGGCCAAGCAGGTACACGTCCGTCAGTTGCCGATGGCCTTTCAAGAAGGTGAGGTTGAAGATTTCATCGGTGACATCGAGCGAGTCGCGCCAGAACTGGTGATCGCCGCTCGCGCGGAACAGTCGGAAGCGCTCGACGATGGCCGCGGAGCGCTCGGTACCAGCCCAGGAGGTGGGATTGGAGAGGATGCGAACGAGCGCGAGCTCAGTCAGCGGACAGGTCGCCCAGCCATCGTGCCGGTGCTCCTCGAACCACCGGTGCGCCGCGTCATGATGAATGTGATCCGGATCGAATAGCGCCACGAGGACGTTGATGTCGAGCAGCGCCGCCTGGCTCATTCGTCCCGCAGGGCGTTGACCCGCGTCATCGTGATCCTGGCCGACCCCGCCGGCCGGCGCGGCATCAGCGGAACGCCGTTCCGCACGCCATCCTCGTTGTTCCCTGCGTGCTGAAGGCCGCGGCGCGCCAGTTCCGACAGCATCTTGCCGGCCGTGCTCCCGCGCAAGTCCGCCAGCTCCTTGGCGGCCTGCAGGATGTCCTCATCTATGTCCAAGGTGGTGCGCACGCGCGATATCATCACGCATCACGCATCAGATGACAAGCGGAATCAGGCCCTTATGAGGCTGTCCGCTGGGACTGGGGCAGACTGACGGCGATCGCGAGCTCCTTGGTGAACGGGGTCACGGGCTCGGCGCTGAGGGCGACCTCGATCTGGGCGTCCAGCAACCCAGCGGCGAGCGGGCCCTCGAGGGCGGCCCGCTGAGCGTAGAGTTGCCGGCCGCACTCGATCGTTTCGTGCAGGCGGCGGACCCGGTCTTTTTCCGGACGTTTGCCTTCGAGGTCGGCGAGGAACATCTGTTCCGCCTCCTGCAACAGCATCCCCGCGTACTCGCGCAGGTCCTTGAGTGTCTTGAGCTCCTGGGTCAGTCGCGTCAGCAGGATTTCGGTGTGCTGCAGAAGGAGCGTCGCGAACGCGCCGTGGGAGGCGTCCCATGCGGTGTCGGAGTCCACATAAACGACCGCGAGGGTTTCCCCTTGGAACCGGATCGGGAGCGCGATCGCAGCTGCCGGTTTTCCGCCGAGCGGGGAATTAGCGGCTGACACCGGCGACCCGGCGAGGTCCTCGACCGTCCCGAGGTGCGCGGCGCGCGTGATGAGCGAATCCATGCTCATCGGGATCACAAGCTTCTTGATGTCGGTGCTGACGTCGAGACCGGACCCTCGCTCGCCCTCGAGGTGTTTGCCCTTCATGCGGAACAGCGCGACGCGCGGGAATTGCGGCGCGAGCTGGCGCACGAACGTCGAGAAGAGATCGGCGACGTTCGATGTCTTGCCGAGGTCCGCGACGGCGCGGACCGATGCTGTCAGCAGCTCGGCCTGATGAAACGATCCGGGAGTGTCGACGGCCCCGGCGGCTGTCGCGGCCGCGGCCTGGCGGCGTGCGGCGGTGAGGTCGGCGCGCAGGAGGGCGATTTCGGCGTCCGCCTCTTCGCGGATTTTCCTGGTGGCGGATTCCGCAGCGGACGTCAGCGTCTGCAGGAGGCCGTTCATGTTCCCTGACTGCTTTCGCAGCGATTCTTCGGCGGCTTCCGCGCGCGCCAGTCTTGTCTCGAGGTCGGCAACGAGCTGTTCCCGCGCCTGCTGCTCCACGCGAAGTGCGTCGAGTGCCGCGACGGTCCTTGCGAGGTCTGCCTCGAGGGATGTCTTTTCGGCCAGCGCCAACTCGACCAGCGACTTCTGCGCCATCTCGGTCTCGAGCACCTCTTCGAGCTGCGCGATCTCGCCGCGGGCTTTTTCGAGCTGTTCGCGGGCGGTGCGGAGCTCCTCTTCGAAGCGGAGGCG
>JACDCA010000002.1 GCA_013694635.1 Acidobacteriota bacterium
CTTTGCCGAGCATCTCGAAACCGATCTCGCCCCCAGGAGCAAGGGGTCCTTCAGGCTGGGGCGTGAACGTTTCGAGGAGAAGCTGCGCACGAGCGAAGGCCTGTCGCTCAATGCCGACGCGCTTCTCGCCATCGCGACGCGCGAACTGCGGCTGGTGCAGGAGGAGTTTCGACGTGTGGCGGGACGGCTCAATGGCGGCGACCCACGGGACGCGTGGGAACGGGCCAAGGCCGACCATCCGCCGGCCGGACAACTCGTACAGACGGCGCAGCAGCAGCTCGGCGAGCTGGTCGACTTCATCAAGCGAGAGAGCATTGTCTCGATCCCGCCGGGCGCGCCGGTGGATGTCGCGCCGACGCCTCGCTTCTACCGCTGGACGTTTGCCAGCATGTGGACGCCCGGACCGTTCGAAGCGCGCCCGTTGCGCGCTACCTACTACATCACCGACGTCGATCCAGCGTGGCCAGCGGACCGGCAGATTGAGCACCTGCGCGACTTCAACTACGGGGCGCTCTGGTCGATCTCGATCCACGAGGTGTTCCCCGGGCACTTCCTGCACTACCAGCACCTCCGGCAGGTCGACTCGAAGCTGCGCAAGTCGATCCTGTTTTCGTCGATCGCGCTCGTCGAGGGATGGGCGCATTACTGCGAGCAGATGATGCTGGACGAGGGATTCAGGCGCAGCGAGCCCGGTGTCCGCCTGGGGCAGCTCGCGGAAGCGCTCATCCGCGTCTGCCGCTTCATTGTCGGGATCCGGCTCCACTGCGAGGACCTGTCAGTCGAGCAGGGCGTGCGGTTCTTCCGCGACGAGGCGTATCTCGAAGAGGGGAGTGCCCGGCGCGAGGCGGAGCGCGGCACGTTCGATCCGTCCTACATCCTCTATACCGCCGGGAAGCTGATGATCCTGAAGCTGCGCGAGGACTACAAGGCGAAGATGGGCGCGCGGTACTCTTTGAGGGGCTTTCATGACGCGCTGCTGGCCAACGGCACCGTCCCCATCTGGTTACACAGGGCCCTGATGCTGGGGGAACAGAACGGAGCGGCACTGGAATAGCTCTCAGCTGTCAGCCGATAGCTGGTAGCTCGAACCCGCGTGCTATTCTGGCGTTTGCACCATGCCCCTTTACGAGTACCAGTGCGAGTCGTGCGCGAAACGGTTCGAGCGGATTCAGAAATACTCTGATCCGCCGATCGACACGTGTCCGTCTTGTGGGGCCCACGTGAAGAAGCTGATGTCCTCGCCCGCGATTCAGTTCAAGGGCTCCGGCTTCTACATCACCGACTACCCCAAGAAGTCGCAATCGGACGCGGGCAAGGGCCAGACCGACGGCAGCGGTTCGAAGTCGGAGAGCTCGGCTTCGTCGGGCGACAGCGGCTCTTCAGCGCCCTCCACGACGACGACGTCCACCAGCGAGACGTCCAGCAAGACCAAAGACTCGTCGACCAAGACAAAAAACGAATAGGGTTCAGGCGGGGCGCGATTCGGTCGTGTCCACGGTGCGCAGGTACGCGCGGAAGTCGTCCGCGAGGTCCGGCCGCCGCAGGGCAAAGTACACGACCGCTTTCAGGAACCCGAGCTTGTTCCCGGTGTCGTGGCGGACGCCGTCGATGCGGCAGCCGTAGATCTCCCGGTCTTTCAGAAGACGGCGCAGGCCGTTGGTCAACTGGATCTCCCCGGAGCGATCGCTCGCCGTCGCGGCCAGCGCGGGGAAAATATCAGGCGTCAACACGTAGCGTCCAATGATGGCCAAGTCGGACGGCGCTTCCTCTGGCGGCGGCTTCTCCACGAGATCGCGGATGCGATAAACGCCAGGCTTCACTTCCTCGGCGTCGATAATGCCGTACGAGCTCACGGTGTCCCTGGGGACGCGCTCGATGGCGAGGACGGGGCCATCGACTTCGTTGAACACGTCGATCATCTGTCCGATCGCCGGTGGCGACGCATCGATCACGTCGTCACCCAGGATCACCGCGAACGGCTCTTCGCCCACCAGGGGTCGTGTGACCAGCACCGCATGCCCGAGCCCGAGCGGTTCACCCTGGCGGACGTATGAAAAGTTGATCAGGTTCGAGACCTTGCGGATCTCGGCGAGGAGGTCCTTCTTTCCGCGGCTCTCGAGAAATGTTTCGAGCTCGACGGAGACGTCGAAATGGTCCTCGATGGCGTTCTTGCCGCGGCCCGTCACAAGGATGATGTTGTCGATGCCGGCGGCGACCGCCTCTTCGACGCCGTATTGAATGATCGGCTTGTCCACGAGCGGCAGCATTTCCTTGGGCTGCGCTTTGGTTGCCGGGAGAAATCGAGTGCCGAGGCCGGCTGCCGGAAAAACCGCCTTTCGAATGACGTGCTTCACATCAGCCATGGTACTTCTTTGCGCCACCAACCTCGTAGTCCAGCCCTTTAGGGCTGCCACATGGCCTGCCCGTGTAGGATCTACTCATGCTGGATCCGATTCTTGTCCGCGAAAAAATCGACGAGGTTCGGCGTGCGCTCGAGAACCGGGGCATGAAGCCGGACGCCGAGCTGGGTCAGCTCTCGCAGCTTGATACCGAGCGCCGCCGGCTGATCCCCGAGATCGAAGGTCTCAAGCGCGAACAGAACGCGGCGGCCAGCGAAGCGGCGCGAGCCAAGCGGGAGGGGCAGGACGCGACGTCCGTCTTCGCCGCCAGCAAGGAGCGCGGCCAGCGCATCAAACAACTCGAGGCGCAGCTTGAACAGGTGGACCAGCAGCGCACGGCGCTGTTGATGACGTTGCCGAACCTGCCGCACGCTACAGTGCCCGAAGGCCGGGGAGCGGAGCAGAACGTCGAAGTGCGTCGCGAAGGGACGCCACGCGAATTCGACTTCGAGCCCAAGCCCCATTGGGAGCTCGGCACGGAGCTCGGGATCCTCGACTTCGAGCGCGCGACGAGGATGTCAGGGGCGCGATTCTCCGTTTTGCTCGGAGCGGGCGCCCGGCTCTCACGAGCGTTGATCAATTTCATGCTCGAGCTCCACACGCAGGAGCATGGCTACACCGAAGTGGAGCCGCCGTTTCTCGTGAATGCCGATGCGCTGCGGGGCACTGGCAACCTTCCGAAGTTCGAAGACGATCTCTTCAAGATTGCCGGCGACTGGAACCTGTACCTCATCCCGACGGCGGAAGTGCCGCTGACGAACCTGCATCGCGGGGAGATTCTGGACGGCCGAACGCTTCCGCTGCGATACACCGCCTTCACGCCGTGCTTCCGCAGCGAGGCCGGCTCGTACGGCGCGGACGTTCGAGGCCTGATTCGGCAGCACCAGTTCGACAAAGTGGAGCTGGTGACGTTCACCGCGCCGGAGCACTCCTACGACGAACTGGAAGCGCTGACCAGGAACGCCGAGACAGTCTTGCGGCGGCTCGGGCTGCCATATCGGACCGTGGCGTTGTGCACGGGGGACCTGGGGTTCGCAGCAGCGAAAACCTACGACGTCGAAGTCTGGCTGCCGAGCCAGAAAACATATCGCGAGAGCTCCTCCTGCAGCAACACGGAGGCGTTCCAGGCGAGGCGCGCGAATATCCGCTTCCGCCGCGATGGCACCGGCAAGGCGGAGTTTGTCCACACCCTCAACGGTTCCGGCCTCGCCGTCGGCCGCACGCTGGTCGCGATCCTCGAGAACTATCAGCAGAAGGACGGCTCGGTGCTGATCCCCGAAGCACTGCGTCCCTGCATGGGCGGCATGGACGCTATCAATGGCAGACCAGCCCTTTAGGGCTGCCCGTTCGTAAGAGCGTCCAGCCCTTTAGGGCTGCCTGACATCAATCTCGACGCGGATTGCGGCCGTGCCCAGATGAATTTCGTCTCCTGAGAGGAGCGTGACACCCGTCGGATCCCTCCGCATGATCTCGAGTGCCGTGCCGTTGCGGACGACGCGAGTGCCGTTGCGGCTGCCGTCGTCATACACGCGGTACTCACCACGCGCAGGTTCGAACCGGATCGAGGCGTGGGCCCGCCCCACGCTGTTGCTGTGTTCGTCGCCGTCCTCGATGAACGCGACATGGTTCTTGCGTGGCCGGCCGTCGCTGTCTACCGGCAGCGCGGTCCGTCCGATCCGAACATGCGATTCAATCAAGGTGTAGACGCGGTGCATCGCGCGGCCACGGAGGACCGTCACTCGCAGACTGGGCGGCGTGCCTCGGGACGTATCGGTCGCGGTGACAGTTTCGCGCGAGCTGTACTCCACGGCGAGGCGCTGCTCAGCCGCCCAGTTTGGCCGCGCGCGGCGGGTGTAGTGCACGACGACGGCGAATCCGGCTGGCACCTGGCAGCGGACCTCGCGAAGCCGGCTGACGGTCGCATCCTGAAGATCTGCGAGCACCGCCTGCAAGGTCAGACGGTCGCTCTGTGTCGGTGCGAGCACCGTCACCGAGATCTGATTGTGCGCCAGCACGCGCTGACCTGCGCCCGCAGGCACCGCGCGCTGCTCGATGGCGTCGAGAATCCATTCCCGAATCTCGAGAGGCTGTGCGTCCGCTGTCAGCGGCGGGTCGAGCAACTTCTTCAATCGCACGGTCCACGACGCGACCGATGCCTGAACGTCTCGGAGAGTAACCTTCATCGCAACAACCCTGCAGCCTGCGCGGCGCTGACGATGTCGCCGGCGAGTGGCGCCGCGACGCGCCCACCGTACCCGGCGTTTTCGACCACGACGGCGAAGGCAATCTGACGGCGGTCGCGCGGGTGAGGCGCAAACCCCACAAACCAGGCGTGAGACTTGGCGTTATCCACTTGAGCGGTGCCTGTCTTGCCCGCGATCGCCACGCTGTGACCCGCAAGCGCTCGGCCCGTACCCGCCGTGACCACTTCGCGCATATAGCCGCGCAGCCTCGCCGCGCCCTCCGCACTGACCCATCGGAGGTCCGGGGAAGGCCGGGTGTTCGGCTTCGTGGCGACGCGAACGTCCCGCAACTCGCCATTGGACGCGATCGCCGCTACGACACCCGCCATACGCAGTGGTGAGGCCACGACATCACCTTGCCCGTAGCCCGCATGCGGCAGCGTGCGCGGAAGGTTGTCGCGCACCGGCCGGGTGGCGACTGCAATCTGTGCGGCCGTTGCCGTCTCTTCGAAAGCGGACGCGCCGACGCGCTGTGCCAGTTGTGCGAAGTACGGATTGCACGACACGACGAGCGCTTTGTGCAGATCCACCGTCCCGTGCGGGGCGTCGTCGAGGGCGTCATCGCGAATCGGGTGACTGACGCCGCGGACGCGGCCGCCGACCCGTCCATCCGGCAACCGCTCGCACTGGAACACCGACTGGCGTTCGGCCGGGTCGGAGCGCAGTGCGGCGACGGCGGTGACGAGTTTGAACGTCGATCCGGGCGGATACAGCCCATACCGTGCACGATCGAGCAATCGTTGCGAAACGACGTTCGCCTCTTCCTCCGTCGATTCGACATCGTCGGATCTGCCCTGACCGAAGTCGAGGGGCCACGGATAGCTTGCCGATGCGAGGAGCGCCCCGGAACTGGCGTCAAGGACGACCGCTGCGCCTCCGCCCGACCCGACGGATTCTGCGCGACGGCGCAGTGCCCGTGCCGCCATGACCTGCAGTCCAGCGTCGAGCGTCAGATGGACGTCACGATCCCGCTCGAGCACGCGCTGGACATCCACATGTTCCGGGTTGCGTTTGTGCCGCACCAGCGGCAGCAGTGCCGTAAAGTCGCGCCTGACCACCGGCGAGACGCGGCCGGTTCGCGGATTGCGGACGCCAACGGTCAGCGGACGATCGTCGAAGCCCTTGAGCGTCGCGTCGAAATCCTCCTCCACGAACGAGGTGTTGCGGGCGGCCCAGTTCGTCTGATTCACCGACTCGCCCAGCACGTGAAACGCGAG
>JACDCA010000019.1 GCA_013694635.1 Acidobacteriota bacterium
GTACTGGACGTACGCGCGGGCAGGTGTTCGTGGCACGCGAGATTCTGAATTTCGTCGGGCGGGATCCCGCTGCGCCGCCTTCTTCCGCAGGATCCGAATGACACACGGTTTCGCACTGATCGCCGAGCCGGAGTAAACGCGCGCGGCCCGGAGCCGCGGCCCTTCGCACGACCGCCAGCGTTCACAGATCTCGCCCGTGTGATAATCCTCCACCGATGCCGCCCTTCATCCAGGAAGGCCAGTCATGTCGAATGTCTTCGCTCGCAGCCCCCTGACGTCTCTCGTCCTCGGCGCGGTGTTCCTGGTCGCGCCCGCCTCGGCCCAGACGACACAGCCCGGCGCCGGCTCCGCCGACGCGCGGCTCCGCGCCCTCTACACCGAAGAGTGGAACTGGCGGCAGCAGGAGCTGGCACGCGGCGGCAGCCAGGCCGGAGCGGCGGGTGAGGGCGCCCGCTTTCCCAGAGTCGATGCCGAGTCGCAACAGGCGCGGCTGGCCTACTGGACGCGGACCCTGTCGACGCTGGACGGCATCCCGTTCGATGAACTCTCGCCCGAGGAGAAGGTGAACGCGCAGGTCTTCCGCGCCTCCATTCGCGCGCTCGCCAACGACATCAGGTTCCGCACCTACGAGACGCCGTTCAACAGCAACACCTTCTTCTGGACGGAGTTCACCCCGCGTCAGGGCTTCGCCACCGCCGACGCGTATCGCGCGTATCTCGACCGCCTCCACGATGTGCCACGTTACTTCGAGGAGCAGATCACCAACATGCGGGCCGGCCTTGGGCGCGGCTTCACCGTCCCGCGCGTGTCGGTCATCGGGCGCGACAGGACGATCGAGCCTACGTGAAAGGCGACACGACCAACCCATTCGCCGCGCCGCTCACACAGATGCCCTCGACTATCTCCGCGCGTCTCTTCGTCATTGGCCGGCTTCGGTCCCTGCGCGACTCCGAGCGTCGCGACGACCGCAGAAACGGCGCCAGCACTTCGGAGGCTGGTGGTAACTGTCATGCTTTGATCATCAGGGAATCAAGACCTGCTTTACTGTGGCGGCCATGAACGGCACGCTGCACACCATCTCCGCGTACAACCGGAATTTGGTCGCATCCTGCGGAATCGGCTTGCCCGTGCTCGAGGTGACGTTGTGCCTGACCCAAGCGCGGGCGACGACGCCGAACACGTAGGTCCGGCCACCCTCCACCAGAAACGTCGTGGCGAGCGCGGAATTGATGAAGTTTCGCTGCAGCGTGTGGCGGATGTTCGGAAAGACGTTCGACCCTGCATCCTGTGCGAGCGAATCGAAGACAACGACTTCGTTCCAGCGCACGAGCTCGTACGATCCGGAGAGCACCGGGCTGCGGAGCCACGCCGCCATGATCAGGCTGGTGCCGAGGCGCACCTGACCGGAGGTCAATTGCGGCCAGAAGTCGACGAACATCCGATAACCAATCGAGCAATAGACGTCAGGCTCGTAGGTGACGTAGCTCAGCGAGCTGGCGGGCGAATAGGTGATGCCGACGGCCGCGTCCGCGGACTTGGATGGATCGGTGGTCGCCGCTGCCGCGTATGCGAACAAGCCGCCGGTATCGCGGCTGGCTGTCGCGACCCCATTGCCTCCAGTCCAATCGTGACTGTAGAGCCGACTATCGGGTGGTTTCGGCCTGCTCGAGGCTTGCTGATCGCGAGGAATGTAGAGGGCATCGGGCCAGGTGAAGACCGACACCGGCCGAAAGTCGACCAGCTGTTTTCCCGTCTTCGCGGAGCCACCTCTTACCTTGGCGCCAATGATCTCCGGTTGCATCGCCTTGATCTGCCGGTCTTTGACCGTGGCGCTCGTCACCAGAGTGTCGAATTTGAGCGCGAGCCGTTCCTCGGCTGGCGTGATCGCGCCCAGCGGAATGGCTTCGAACTGACGCGCTCGAGTGCGGCCGCGTTTAGATTCCGTACGTGGTTTGCGAGTTTTAGCCATCGGCGGATTATCGGCGGTCGGCGCTGCGGAGGCAACTGCAACCAGGGTCGACGCTCGGAGGAGATTCGGACGTAAGGCCCACGACCCACTGGACCCGTGTCGACCACGACCGCCGACACACTGGGCTTGCGGGCTAGACGCGCCTGGACTCGCTCGTGGCGACGTGCCCCAGGGTCATCGCGCTGAACAGGATCGTGAGCACACAGCAGGCCACCATCGCGATGAACACCCCGTTCCACCCCCAGTGGTCGGCGATCCACCCAACGCCCGTTCCCGCGATCGCCGAGCCGAACACGTACCCGAAGAAGCCGGTAAACCCGGCCGCGGTGCCTGCCGCTTTCTTCGGCACCAGGTCGAGCGCGTGCAGGCCGATGATCATGATCGGCCCGTAGATGAGGAAGCCGATGGCGATCAGCGCCGCGTAATCGATCCAGAGCGGCCCCTTGAGATTCCACCAGTACACGAGCACCGCCACGAGGGTCAGGCTCATGAACAGAATCGTGGCCGGGGCGCGGCGGCTCTTGAACACCTTGTCGGACATCCAGCCGCAGATGATCGTTCCGGGGATCGCGGCATACTCGTAAAGCGACCAGGCGATGCTCGATTCCTTGAACGAGAATCCCTTGGCGGTTTCGAGGTAGGTGGGGATCCAGTTCACCACCCCATAGCGGACGAAATAGACGAACGCGTTTGCGATCGCGATCGCCCAGAGGTACTTGTTGGGCAGTACGTGCTCAAAAAAAATCTCGCGGAAGCTGAGCTGCCGCTCGTGGTCCGCCCTGTAGTGCGGAGGATAGTCGTTCCTGTACTCTTCGACCGGCGGCAGTCCGACCGACTGTGGCGTATCGCGCATGAGCGCCAACACGACAATTGCCGCCACGGCAGCGATCATCGCGTTGAAGTAGAACTTGGCTCCCCAGTCGCCGTAGAGCGCGACGCCGAGCAGCGCCAGGTTTGCGACGAGCGCTCCGCCGACGTTGTGCGAGACGTTCCACAGCGAGACGATGAGCCCGCGCTCGCGGGTGCTCCACCAGTGGACCATCGACTTGCCGCAGGGGGGCCAGCCCATCCCCTGCACCCACCCGTTGAGCGTCTGCAGCGTGATGAGGAGGGCCAGCGAGCCGAAGATCCCCTTCACCAGTCCTGTCGTCGCCATGATCGCGCACGAGAGAAGCAGTCCGAGCGGCAGGAAGTACTTCGGGTTGCTGCGGTCTGAGACCGCCCCCATCAGAAACTTCGAGACCCCGTAGGCTACCGACAAGCCGGTGAGCGCCAGCCCGAGCTCCGCTTTCGAGTGCTGCGGGTAGTCGCGGAGGATGTCAGGGATCGCCAGCGCCAGGTTGTTGCGGACGAGATAGTACGACGCGTAGGCGAGAAAGA
>JACDCA010000020.1 GCA_013694635.1 Acidobacteriota bacterium
CCGGATGTACAACAGGTGACCGTCGCGCTGGCCGGCGCCACCCGCGGAGCCAAGGCCACTCGGCACGTACCGGCCGTGATATCCCCCGAGTTGGACGATGCGACGCGGTCCGTTCGGCAGGGTCTGCACCACCAGGTCCGCATCGTCGTTTGAGCCGGGGGAGTTGTTGCTCGTGAAAAGCACGGCCTTGCCTCCCGGGAGCATCTGCGGCCAGAACTGGCCCAACTCCCCCTCGGCGAGGGTCGTGAGTGGTTTGGGTATACCGCCACTCGACGGTACCGCCATCAACGGCCCGCCGGTGCGTCGAGGCGCAAACACGATCGTGCCATCCTCGCTCCACGAGCCGCCAAAGTGCTCGAGTACGTCGGTCAGGCTGACTGGAGCACCGCCCGCCACCGAGACGGTTTTCAGGCTACCGTCCGCGAAGAAGCCGATCGAACGGCCGTCGGGCGAAAAGAACGGTGAGAGCGGTCGTTCGGTTCCCGGCAGCGGGGTCGCGTCCAGCTGACCAAGACGCCGCAGGTAGATACGGGCACGTCCGTCGACCTGGCTTTGCGCCACGAACGCGATCAGGTCGCCGGCGGGTGACAGTATTGTGCCGCCGCCAAATTGCGTGGACGCGGACCCCACGATAGAGGGGTCCGCGGTAAGTTCGGTCGGGACGCGCGCTGGAACTGGCCGCGCCACCTCACGCCATGGCGCCCACGCGACGAGTAGCAGTGTGCAGCCAATTGCGAGCATGCCGGCGACGCTCCAGGGGAACCATGTGCTCCGGCTGGGTCGTGGTGACGATTCGTGGACGGTGTTCGGTTGTCCATCCTCGACCCCGTCGATCTCGATCCGCGCATCACCCATATCCCTGAGCCGCTGTCGAGGATCCTTGACGAGGCAGCGGAGCAGCAGCCGTCGGATCGACGCGGGCGTCGTCGCCGGAAGCGCGGACCAGTCGGGTTCACGCTCGAGGATCTTCGCGATCGTGTCCGACACCGTCTGGCCCGGAAACGCGTGGCGGCTGGTCAGCATCTCGTAGAGGACACATCCGAAGGCCCAGATGTCGGTGCGCTTGTCGACGGCGAGGCCGCGCGCCTGCTCCGGGCTCATGTACGCGGCGGTGCCGATGACCGCACCTCCGGGTCGTGCGGCATCCGCGCCCGGCGGATGAGTAATGTCCGGCGACGAGCCGTTCGCGCCGATGGATTTCGCCAGGCCGAAGTCCAGGACCTTGACGACACCACCCGCGGTGATCTTGATGTTCGCCGGTTTGAGGTCGCGGTGAACGATCCCCTTCTCGTGAGCGGCTTCGAGGGCATCGGCGATTTGCCGCGCGAACGTCAGCGCGTCGCCGACCGAGAGGCCGGGGTTACCGGGTTGAGGACGGGACAGCCGGGCGAGCAGCTCGGCAAGCGTCTCGCCGTTCACGAATTCGAGCAGCAGGAACCGGATTGCGTCGGCTTCTTCCAGGCCGTAGATCCCGCAGATGTTCGGATGAGACAGGGCCGCGAGCATGCGCGCCTCGCGCCCGAGTCTTGCGAGTCGATCGGGATCGCGCGTGAACGCCTGCGGCAGGATCTTGATGGCAACGTCGCGTCCTAGCGTCGCGTCGTGGCTCTGATAGACCTCGCCCATGCCACCAGCGCCGATCAATCGCTGCAGCGTATAGCGCCCGATCGAGCGTCCCGTCATGGTGGCCGCCGGAACGTCGCTGAGCATCTCCGCCCCCCGGACGACGGCGGGCTGGCCGAGAAAACCGTCATCGGATGACCCTTCCGCCAGCAGGGACTCGACGTCGCGCCGCAGCGATTCGTCGTCAGCGCAGGCATCGAGCAAGAACGCCGCGCGATCCTGCCCGGATCGCTCGCGCGTCGCGTGATAGAGCGCTTCGATCCGCTTCCAGCGTTCAGGCGTCATGCGAGCGGTCGCCGCATTTCGCGCTGGAGCCAGGCTTTCGCCAGGCGCCAGTCCCGCATCACCGTCTCGGGAGAAACCTGCAGAACCGACGCGGTTTCTTCCACGGTCAACCCGCCGAAGAACCGCAACTCGACCGCGCGGCTCTGGCGTTCGGAGAATGCGGCCAGTGCCCCAAGGGCGTCGTCCAGGGCGACGAAGTCATGCGCCGGTTCGCTCGCGACGGTGAGCGCTTCGTCGAAGGTGATCTTCGCGGCCAGTCCCCCGCGTTTCTGTGATTGCCGAGCGCGGGCGTGGTCCACCAGGATCCGGCGCATGACCCGGGCGGCGACCGCGAAAAAGTGTGCGCGATCCTGCCAGGCGACGCCATGCCCGTCGATCAGCCGGACGTACGCCTCGTTGATCAGCGCGGTTGCCTGCAGGCTATGGCCGGCGCGCTCGCCCGCCATGCACCTCCGCGCAATACGGTGGAGCTCCTGCTGGACGAAGGGGGCGAGACGCTCGAGGGCCGCTTCGTCCCCTTGACCCCACCTCAGAAGCAGCGCCGTGACGTTCGTGGATTGGTCAGGAATAAGCGCCATTCTACGCCTTTACCGCGGCTGTGCCGGTTCTGCCGACCCGTTTGCGCTTCTACAGACAGGAACGGAATACGAACCAGGAGGACAACCGATGCGAGACTCCCCTCTGCGTCGTGATCATCGAGGACCTCCGGCAAGTGCGGGAAGGTCTCAGCATGCAGGTCAGCGGCACGAACGGCTTCGCATCCGTGGCAGCTACCCGACGATGGAGGAACTGTTGTGAATACGATTGACACCGGGGCGTCGGCCTATCTAATGAAGAGCCCCGCGCCGGCGGCGCCGCTCGACTCGTCGCCCGAACTCGCGCGGCGGTTCATCACGTTGCTACGTCGGTCTCGTTCCCCGGAACACGGTTCCTGTCCTTTGACGCCGCGGGAATCAGAGCTACTGAAGCTGATGGTCGAGGGCCACCACTACAAGACGGCGGCACAGGAGATGTCGATCTCCACCAACACCGTGTCCTTCCATCTGAAGAACATCTACGACAAGCTGCAGGTCCACTCGAAGACTGAAGCCGTCGCGAAGGCGCTGCGCGAACGCCTGACTATCTGAACATCCCTCCGCGGGGGGCTCCCTGCCGCGGTGGACAGGCTGGCTCACCGCCTAGTTGTCGCACACGCGATGCACCGCCGCCGGTCCTGACGCAACTGACCGACTGCGCGGGAACGCGGAGTGGAGCTGGCGGCGAAGCGCCAGCGTCACGAGGAGAGCCAGGCGGGGTACAGGGGGCCCCGCCGATCATATTGGTGCGAAAGGGGGGATTCGAACCCCCACGTTCTTGCGAACGCCAGCCCCTCAAGCTGGTGCGTCTGCCAGTTCCGCCACTTTCGCAATGAGGGAGAGAGCTACTTCTTTTCTGGCTGCTGC
>JACDCA010000021.1 GCA_013694635.1 Acidobacteriota bacterium
TTGCGGGAGCGTCGGATCAAGTGCCAGTGCCTTTTCGTAGTGCGCAATGGCGAGGTCGTGCCGGCCGGCCCAGAAATACGTGGCGCCCAGCGCCTTGGTCGTTTCGGCTGACAACGGATTGAGCGCAAGTGCCTGTTTCATGACGCCGACCGCCTCGTCCCACCGGCGCTGCGTCCGCAGGAACACGCCGTAATAGGCGCGAACGGCTTCGTCGCGGGGGCTGAGTTCCAGCGCGCGCTGGAACTCGCGTTCCGCGTCGGTCCATTTCCACTCGTATGCGAACTTGAACTGCGCGAGCGCTTCGTGAGCGGCCCCCAGCGTCCCGTCGAGTGACAGCGCCGTGGATGCCGCCTTCTCAACCTCACGATATGTGGACGGCGGAAGCAGCCCCTCGTACGTCAGGGACGAGAGCACGCGCGCAACCCCTGCGTGTGCCAGAGCGTACGTGCCATCCCGCTGAATCGCCTGCTGAAAGTACGCGAGGCTGCGGCGATAGTCCTCAGGTGTGAAGCGGTACCAGTGATATTGCCCCTTCAGATAGAGCTGCAACGCCTCCGTGTTGGCAGGGTACTGGCTGTGAAGCGCCTGCTGTTCGTCTCCGCTCAACCGCAGGCGCAGCGCGGTTGAAATCCGTGTGGAGATGTCCTGCTGGACTGCCATGAGATCGCGATGACCCTTGACGTAAGTCTCTCCCCACATGCGGCTCTGGTCTTTCGTGCTCACCAGCTCCACGACGACCGACACCACGTCATCGCGCTGCACGATCGAGCCGTACACGACGGCTGCGACGTCCAGCGCCTGCCCGACTGTTTTCGCGTCGACCGTCTGGCCTCTGTAGGGCCGCACCGCGCTCAACGAGATGACTTTGAGCTTTCCGGGCACACGCGCAAGACTGCTGATCACGGTTTCGGCCATCCCGTCGGTCAAGTAATC
Organism: Acidobacteriota bacterium; assembly: GCA_013694635.1. GTDB lineage: Bacteria > Acidobacteriota > Vicinamibacteria > Vicinamibacterales > 2-12-FULL-66-21 > JACDCA01. The sequence continues at coordinate 934 of JACDCA010000021.1, forward strand.
AAGGTCCGGATCGTGACCCGGGTTCGCAAACGGCAAGACCGCTACCGCGACAGGAGCGGCCGCCAGCACAGACGCGGGGGGAGCGGCCGTGGAGACGGTCTGCCTGGACGCAGCAAGCGTCAAGGCGAGCCCGACGCCGACGATCGCCAGCGCCGCAATCGCCGCTGGTCGGAGGCGCAGCGACGGCGCCCGATTGGACGCTGCAGGGACGTCTGCGTGCGCTGCTTCGAGTGCAGCGCGGACTTCGTGCGCATGCTCGTATCGGGTGCCGCCGTCCCGCGCCAGGCAACGCAGGATCACGCTCCGGAGGCCGGGGGATACGCGCCCGGGTATCGGCGCCGGGGCGTCGCGCTGGATGGCGGTGGCGAGCTGGAACCGTGTCGCTCCGCGGAATGGCAGCTCGCCGCTTGCCATTTCGTACAGGAGCACTCCGAGCGACCAGAGATCGTCAGCGGCGCTCGGCGGATGCCCTGCGAGGACGTCGGGGGACATGTACGGCAGCGTGCCCCCGACGCTATCGTCCGCCGCGCCGGGAGAGGGGCCGACCTCCGTAACCACGCCGCGCTGCGACTCGCGCAGCCGCCGGGCGAGGCCGAAGTCGAGCACCTTCACGCGGCCGTCGTCGGTCACCATCACGTTCGCGCTTTTCAGGTCGCGGTGGATCACGCCGCGGTCGTGGGCATGCGCCAGCGCCTCGGCGATTTGCCGGCCATAATGGACGGCGAGGTCCGCTGGAAGCCCCTCGGGAGGGATCGCGTCCGCAAGGGATCTTCCGTCCACGTGCTCCATCACGATGCAGGGGCGTCCGTCGAGCTCGGTCACCTCGTGCACCGTGCAGATGTGTGGATGGTTCAGGGCAGACGCGGCTCGCGCCTCACGCACGATCGCCGCGTGTGATGCGTCTTTCAGCAGCGTTTCGTCGAGGACCTTGATCGCAACCGCGCGGTCCAGATGCGTGTCGGTCGCGCGGTACACGATTCCCATGCCGCCGGTGCCCAGCTTCTGCTCGATCCGATACCGCTGCATGGTGTCGTCGGTCATGGCTGCCGGACCGAGGTCCCGTGCGATGGGCGGGGCTCGCCGAACGCCCAGGTGGTGCCGACCGTGACCCCGTACTTCACTGCGTGGGTGTTCGCACCGATGGCCGTCGTCAGAAGCGAGCCGTTCAGCGCCAGCGATGGCGTCACACGTATCG
>JACDCA010000607.1 GCA_013694635.1 Acidobacteriota bacterium
GACTTCTGCCGGAACGAGTACCCTGCTGAACGGCGGCGAACCGAGGCCCTTCCACGTAGACTGCGGTAACGTTGTCGGCGCCGCCGGCGTCGTTTGCCGCATCGATGAGCGCCTTCGCAACGACGCCCGGATCACCGGCGCTCTGCCGCACGGTGCGCTCGATGACCGTCGTCGCCACCATGTCGCTGAGGCCATCGGAACACAGCAACAGGGCCGAGTCTTCGTCGAAGCGCGTTGCGATCACTTCGATGAATTCAGGATCATCCGGCTCCCGCAACTTGCTGCCCACATCCCGGAATACCTCGTTCCGCCGCGGATGGCGCATCGCGTCGAGCTCGGAGATCTCCTGCGCATCTTCGCGCTCGCCGACCGGCGAATGGTCGTGGGTCAGCTTGGTGATGCCCTGTGGCGTCAGCAGGTACAGGCGGCTGTCGCCGACGTGGCCGATGGTCAGGCAGTCCTCGTCCACGACTGCGAGGGTGACGACGCACGTCATGCCCACATAGGCCGGGGAGGAGGCCGCCTGTCGAACGATCTCGTTGTTGGCGAGCGTGATCGCTTCACGCACCCGTTCCTCGGCGGTCCCGGTCAGCCGCTCGAGCCGGCGGACGATTACGTCGCAGGCGATCGTGGCTGCGACTTCACCCGCAGCGTGGCCACCAACGCCATCCGCGACGAGGTAAATGCCGCGCTCGACGTCGACGTAGAAACGATCTTCGTTCTCGAGACGGATGCGTCCTCGATCACTGGCGCCGGCGGCGGCGATCGTCCGTCCTTTGGCAGTTCCGTTTCTAGGCATCGTCCCGTGTCATCCAACCCAGGTAGCCGAGCCACAAGACGGCGCCGACGAGCGTAGCGAGAAATGCGAGATGCATCACAACCTCAGTGTCAGGCGGGTGGCTGCACGTGGAACTCGAGGACCACCGCGTCGGCGAGCTGGATCCGCGCTTGCGACGGTAGTTCCTGCTCCTGCGGGCTGCGGTCCGGAGCCCCGTCAGGACTACCGGGTGGCCTGACGGGTTTGCCGTCGACCGACGTGCCCCAGGTGCTCAGATCGTGCAGAAAGAAGCGCCCCTGATCGTCCCGGCGTATGCGGCAGTGTTCTCGAGACACGCGCGCGGTGGTCACCAGCTGCACGTCGACCCAATGCTCGCGTCCGCCGCGCCCGATCGAGACGACGTCCTTCTTGATGGCATACACGTGAGGCCCCAGCTCGTCAACGTAAGCGAGCTGCGCGAATCCCATGATCGTCTCGGCGTCCGGCGCTGACGTTCGAACGGGCTGGTCCGTCACGGCCTCGGGAGTCGGTTGCGGGAGAGCCGCCATGGGGATGGGGGAAACCGGAATTGGCGCCGGGATCGGCGGCGGAGCAGCTTCATCGGACGTCACACTCCGGCGTGCAGTCGACGTGATGACCGTTCGAACGATCCGCGCCGTCGGCGTGCCAGCGTCGTAATGCGGCGCCGCCGGAACCGAGAGCCGCGACACGATCCCCACTTCACCGCGCGCCAGTTCTCCATTGGCTTCAGGATGGATGTGGATCTCCCAGTTGCCGGGGGGCGCCTCGACGGGTGCGTGGTCGGAGAGGAGCGCCGACAGGCGCGACCGGCGATTCAAGCGGGTCACCCGGGCGTTGAGCGCCTTCTGGGCGTCCAGCGCGATCAGCGACGTCACCCCCTCGATTTCGCGGTAGTCGTCGGGGTGCAGATAGACGTGGTACAGGCTCGGCGCCAAGGTGCGATAGAACAGCGGATACAGGCGGTCCTGCATCTCTGTGACGAGCTCACGCACGATGCGTTGGCCCGTCGGCGCTTTCGTTGTCTTCATCGTCCGACCCTCATTGGCGCTCGCGGCCGCCGCTGCGCGGCGGTTCCTTCCAGCCGCTCGCTTAGGCTCGCGTCACTCGCTCGCCGCGCCGACGGCTCGCTCCGTTCCGCTCGCCCCTTGGCTTACCGGTTCTTGCCTGTCGGGGAGTATGTTGCAGGGCCGTGGGAGAGTCCTGAGGAAATTCCAAGGATTCTCCAGTTCTGAGAAGATGTCCGGAGTGCCCGTCCGAGCCCGGTTCGACCGGTTCACGATCGACTCAGAGAGCCGCCAACTGACCGGCGACGGTGGCCACCTCCATCTGTCGCCAAAGGCGTTCGACCTGCTCTGCGTCTTGATTGCTGCGCGGCCGAACGCGGTAGCCAAAGACGACCTCCACGCGCGCATCTGGCCCGGGATTTTCGTCGTCGATGCGAACCTGAGTGTGCTCGTGGCCGAGATCCGGCGTGCGCTCGGCGACGCCGCGCACGTTCCAAAATTCATTCGAACGGTGCATCGTCACGGCTACGCCTTCTGCGGTGAGGCGACGGACTTGACGCCTGCCCCTGGCGGTCGCGGGGAAGAATCAACGCCGAAGGCGTGGCTGGTGTGGAAGGAGCGCGTGCTTCTTCTTGTCGAGGGGGAGAACGTCATCGGCCGGGATCCCGGCTGCAGCGTCTGGCTCGATGTTCCCGGAGTGTCTCGACGGCATGCCCGTGCGGTGGTGTCAGGCGACTCCGTCACCGTCGAGGATCTGGGCAGCAAGAACGGGACGTTCGTCGCCGACACACCGGTGCTGGCCCCTCGACCCCTGCACGACGGCGAGAGGCTTCACGTCGGCCCGGTTGAAGTGCAATTCCGGTTGTGGGCGGACACGAAGGCGAAAGGCACCGAACGGATCACGCGCGACAACCCGCCGACGCCACTCGATCCTTGAGCGTGTCGTAACATGGATCGTCGGTGCCTGACGCGAGCGAACGAGTCTAAGAATGCGCCTGCGGCCGCAAGCGAGCGCCGGAGGGAAGCCCCGAAGGGGCCGCGAGCGCGCAGCGAGCGTGGGGAAGGGAAAGGGGCCCCGCGCGAGCGAAGTAATAAACGGAGAGATGGCCGAGTGGTCGATGGCGGTGGTCTTGAAAACCACTGTACCCGGAAGGGTACCGGGGGTTCGAATCCCTCTCTCTCCGCCAGTTTCAGTTCACCCTTCGAGCATTCTCATTTTTCCAATGATGTGATTCTTTCGATTTCCTCTCAATATTTTAGGGCGCGTCCTTTGGGGGAAGGAGTCTGTCGATGGAGAGAAAGCTGAGGATTGCTCAGTACGGTTGCGGAAAGATGTCCGTTTACACCATGCGGTATGCCATGGAGAAGGGGGCGGAAATCGTCTGCGCCTTTGGCCGGAGTCCTCACACGATCGGCAAGGATATTGGCGAAATCGCGGGAGTGGGGAAGACGGGGGTTCTCGTCCAGGATTCAAAGGACGCAGTTGCGATTCTGAGGGAGGAGAAGCCAGACGCCTGCATCATTACCACCGCGAGTCTGATGCAGGATCTCAAGGGCCCTTTCATGGACTGTGCCGAGAGTGGCGTGAATGCCATCAC
>JACDCA010000080.1 GCA_013694635.1 Acidobacteriota bacterium
CACCGCAATCTCTCCCTGGCGCGTGGCGGTGCGCGCGTAAACGAGAATCGAAACGTTCACGCACACTACGAGCAGCAAGAGCGACATCAGGTATTTCACCGAGCGGTACAACCGTCCGGTCTCGGCATTTCTGATGTCAAAAAACGGATACGTGTAGGGCAATACGCGCGGCCGGATCTTCTCGTGCGTCGAGGGAAATGCCGCGGCCGTCTGCTGGCCAACACTGGTGAGCTCCGATTGCGCCGTTTCGAGTGTCGAGCCGGGCGCGAGTCGCCCGAACACGAGCACGTCAGGTCCCTTCAGCCGTACGGAGCTCGCGGGGTTCACCTTGAGAGGAATCCAGATCCGATGGTTGATCGGGAAGGCGAAGCCTTCCGGCATGACGCCCACGATTGAATACGTGAGCGACCCGAGCTGCAGCGTCCGCGACAGGATCGTGGGATCACCGTCGAACCGGGATTTCCACAGGTCGTAGCCGATCACGACCACGGGAGGAGCGGCTTCGCGCTCGTCTCCGTCGAGGAGGTGCCGGCCCATCATCGGCGCGACGCGCGCGACCCGGAATCCCGAGGCGCTCATTTCCGCGACGCGCACGCTCTCCGGCTGGCCGCCGGAAGCAATCAGGTTCCGTCCGACCTGCCGATACGCGCCGACGTCCACGAGCGACTTCACGTCGCGCCGCCAGATCAGGAGGTCGTGCAGCACGCGACGCTCGGGCCCGTTCTTCGCGGCATCCCACGTGAGGACCGTGATGATGCGATCCCCGGCATCGAGCGGGAGCGCCGGATCGGTGAACCTGTTGATGATGCTGGAGGCGCCAGCCGCGATCGCGATGGCCATCGCCATCCCGAAGACCCCAACCAGTGTCAGACCGGGATATCGCACGAGCATCCGGAAGCCGAGTTTGAAATCCATCCACGAGAATCCGGTGCTCATATCCGCGGCTCTGCTGCGGTTGCGGAGTCGTTCTGCGAAGAAGTGGGTGGCAAAGGAGAGGGCTTGCGCGAGGTACCAAAGCCGCGAGCGGATGGCCCCAACGGTCCGTCGGCGTCGCCGAAAGTTCTCTTCCAGGTCGCCGGAGACGTCCTCCCGGACGTCGTCAGGCAGCGCGCGCTCGAGGATCCAGCGCGCGAGACGCGGTGGCGCCCCTTTCACTTCGTGCCTCGAAGGCCGGGGTCGAGCCCTTTCCACATGCGATCGAGCACACGCCGGGATTCGCGCAGGCTCTCGAGGCCCGAGGCTGTAACTCTCACGCAGCGGCGTGCCTTCCCGCCGCGCTCGGGAGTCGGGTCGCTCATCGAGGAAGAGAGGAGTCCCTTCTGTTCGAGGCGTCGCAGGGTGACGTAGACCGCTGCGGGCGACACGGATCGCCCGGTGCGCCGCTCGATCTCATCCACGATCGGAACACCGTAGACGTCGTCGCCGAGCTGGACGATGGAGAGAAGGACCATCTGCTCGAATTCGCCGAGTGCTTCGCGCATCAGTTGTCATCTCCGCCAGAGACTGCTGTGCCCTCCGTAAAAACATACAACGCTATGATAATATGGCTGACAGCGCTCTTCGTTCCGAGAACATCCTTGCCTCTCGTCCCCTTCTGCCGTACCATTCCCGTGCGCAGATGGCCTCCGGAGCGTCTCTCGCGCGCATCTTCCCTCAATCAATTCATTCTGGTGGGTCCATACTGTGTCGGAGTCTGATTTCATCGCTTCACGCGACTCTGAAAACCTTCCTCTCACACGCCCTGACGACCTCGTTCAACGGCTCGAGAGCCGCTCGGTCGTTCCGGAACGTGAGGGATTGCCGCGCAACTACCGGATGCGTGCCGACGCCCACTACGTGGAACAGCTCGGCTCGCCGGCGCAGCCCGTAATCCGACTCATCCCGCTCGGACAGATCGATGGTCGTGACCTTCCATCGGCGGATGACGTGCTCGAGCTGACGCAATCGATCGCCGCTCACGGCGTCCTGCATCCGTTGCTCGTTCGCCGCCGGGCCGGACGGTACACCCTCATCGCCGGACGAAAGCGTCTTGCCGCCGCCATGGCCGCGAAGCTCCACGCTGTGCCCTGCCTGCTGCACGACGCCGAAGGCGCTGCCGCGGCGGCGTTGAGCGAGGCTGACAACCTGCGCGTGGATCCCGAGGCGCTCCGAGCCGTCGATTCTGACGCCGCGTTTCGCTCACAGCTCGACCTGCTTGCTTCAGATCTCGAGACGATCCAGACGTCCCTTTCGCTCCTGACCCCGTCGCGCCAGGGTGGGCTCCCGCAGAAGGTCGGCGCCGACCTGATCGGGTCCCAGACCTTCCGTGCGGCGTGGCTCGTGAGCAGCATGCGCGGGACGTTCGACGACAGCCGGCGCGTTCCGCTCGGTGCGATCGTCCAGCGTGTGGCCGATTCGTTCAAAGCGCATTCGACGCTGATTGGCTTGCAGCTGGAATGTTCGGTCGCTGCGGGTGCCGCGGTGTGGCAATTGCCGGAGGATTCGACGACGGCGGCGATCGCCGGTGCCCTCTTGGCGGCGGTAGTAAGCCTCGACGATGTGGCCAAGCCACGCGTGGAGCTGCACGCCGACTCTCCCCAGCCGAGCACGTTGCATGTGGACGTCATTCAGCGCGCCGCCCGGGTCTCACCTCGAATTGGAGAGCTCAGCGATCACGATCGGGGCGGACGAGCGGACGCAGTCATAACCGCGCTGGCGTTGAAAATCGCGAGAACCGTCACTGCTGCTCACGGCGGAACCGCCGAGCTGACGCCGCTCAAGGGAGCCGGCAGCCTCCTGCGAATGACGTTCCTCGACGCGACGAATCGGGCCTGAGGCTTCAAATCGACGCGCACTACGTTTTGGCACTGGTCCTCGCCATCCTTCTCGCCGCTGGTCAGCCGGCGGCCAACCGCCAGCGCCCGCAACCCGCGGCTGCGCCTTTCACCACCACCCTCTCCCAAGCGGAGATGTCGAACAAGCAGGCGGTGGTTAACACTACGGCCGGCACGTTCGTCATAGACCTGAAGCCGGAGCTTGCGCCGAATCACGTCGGATATTTCATGAAGCTCGCCGCTGAGGGGGCGTACGACCGGACGGTTTTTCATCGCGTGATCCGCCTCGGAATCATCCAGGGAGGGGATCCACTCTCGAAGAACCCGGCGAAGGCGAGCGCCTACGGAACCGGCGGGCTTGGGGTGTTGAAGGCGGAGATCACGAGTGAGCGCGCGACTCGCGGCGCCGTTGCCGCTGTCATTCAGCCGGGAAAGCCTGACAGCGCCGGCGCGCAGTTCTTCGTCTGCGTCACCGACCAGCCGGCCCTCGACGGCAAGTACACCATCTTCGGTCGCGTATCCGAAGGGTTGGATGTCGTGACGAAGCTTTCGGAGTCAGACGCAAGCGCTGACGGGAAGCCCACATCGCGGGTCGAAATCGTGTCGGTCACGATCCGCGACACGCCGCCGCCGGAGCCGGAGCCGTTTGCCGCGGCTACGCCCGCGGAGCTCGGGAGTCATCGCGCGATTCTCGACACGCGCGCGGGGCCGATCACGATCGAGCTGTTCGGCGACAAGGCACCGGAACATGTGCGCAACTTCCTGCGCCTCGCGCAGTCCGGCGTCTATGACGCGATGGCGTTCCACCGGGTGGTCCGCGGCTTCGCCATTCAGACGGGGGCAGTGACGAGTCGCGGGCCGTTGACCGACAAGCAGCACAAATATGTCCGCCAGGTGAAGGCGGAGTTGAACGACGTCAAACACGTGAAAGGCATTGTGTCGATGGCGCACGGCGGAGATCCGAATACCGCCATGACCTCCTTCTTCATCGTCACCGCGGATGCGCCGTCACTCGACGGCAAGTACACTGCCTTCGGACGCGTCATCGACGGGATGCAGGTTGTGGAGGCGATAGAACGGGCGGAGGTAAACGGCGAGACACCTTCGAACCGTATCGAACTGAAGTCCGTCCGCGTCGTTCCTCCGTCTAAGTGAGCGTTCCGCCGGCGTTGGCACTGCCAGGGCCGGCCCACCGGAAATTCAGGAGATCCACATGTTCCGCCGCATTGCAACCACCGCGTTCGTCACATCCATCCTCGCTCTGTCATTACCGGCTGTCGTTTCGAACCGCACACTGGACGACTGGCCCCAGTGGCGGGGGAAGAACCGCGACGGCGTATCGGTTGAGAAAGGCCTAATGAAGACCTGGCCCCAGGGAGGGCCGAAACTGGCGTGGACAGCGAACGGGGCCGGTGAAGGGTATTCGTCGTTCTCCGTCGCGGGCGGAAAGGTCTATACGCTGGGGGCCCGCGCCGGGACCGAGTACGTGATGGCCTTTGACGAGGCCACGGGCAAGAAGCTCTGGGAAGTCGCCAACGGCGCGCGCTTCAGCAACGATCGCGGTGATGGACCGCGGGCCACCCCCACGATCAGCGGGGGGGCGCTCTATGCGTACGGTGCCAGCGGTGACCTGTCGGCGCTCGACGCGGCCAGCGGAAAGGCGATCTGGAAGATCAACGTGATCGAGAAGTTCGGCGGCGGCAACATCACGTGGGGATTGAGCGAGTCGCCGCTCGTTCTCGCCGACCGGGTGCTGGTCAACGCCGGCGGGCCCAAGGCCTCGATTGTGGCAGTCAGCCGCAAGGATGGCTCGGTGCTCTGGCGCAGCGAGAGCGATGAACCGGGCTACTCGTCGGGGGTGGTTCACGAGTTCGGGGGGGTGCCGCAGGCGATCTTCTTCACGGCGCGGCGGGGCGTCGCGGTCGACACGCGCGACGGGCGGCTGCTGTGGAGCTACGACCGCATGTCCAATCGCACCGCGAACGTTGCTACGCCGATCGCACGTGGCAACAAGGTGTTCTTTTCATCCGACTACGGTACCGGTGCCGGGCTCCTGGAGCTCACGGCGTCGGGCAAGGACATCTCGGCGAAGGAGGTCTACTTCACGCGCGAGATGCGCAATCATCACTCGAGCTCCGTGCTGGTGGGCGACCATCTCTACGGATTTTCGAGCGCCATCCTGACCGCGATGAAGTTCGACAGCGGCGAGGTCGCCTGGCGCGATCGCAGCGTCGGCAAGGGAGCGGTCGTTTTTGCGGACGACCGGCTCTATCTCTTCAGCGAGAGCGGAGTCGTCGGTCTCGCCGCGGCGGATCCGACCGGCTATCGCGAGCACGGCCGCTTCCAGATCAAGACCGGGTCCCTCCC
>JACDCA010000122.1 GCA_013694635.1 Acidobacteriota bacterium
TCGGTACGGCTTCGTCAGGAGTCTGGCGAAGGGATCGAACAGCGTTCTGTAGTCGGTGCGACGCGGATTCGCAACGAACTTGATGGTGGTCGCCGGATTCCTGCGCCACTCCTCCACGAGCGTGAGCCACTCGAACCCGTGCGGCGCTCGCATGAAGGCCGCCTTGGCGCCACGCTCGACCTCCAGCCATTCGTGCAGCCGGCGCATGCCCGCGTGCCCGGCGATCGGGGCCCCGGTTTCAAACGCGTCCGACATCGCGGCGATTCCGGGACTGCCCTTCGCGAATCCGATCGTCTGTGGAACGGTCACGACCAGTGCGACAGCGACGACGGCGATTTCGGCGAAGGGGCTGACCTTGAGGGCCTCCGCCCCACGGACGAAGAGATGCGCGACGGGCGCCAGCAGCGGCAAGGCGTACCGCATCGTCAGTGTCTCCTGCAGCAGCAGGTGCAATACGGCGTAAGGACCGAAGAGCACCGCCAAAAGACCGAGATGGGTTGGCGACCTGAGCGCGGAGACCGCGGCGCCGATAAACGCGACCGACACCACAACCGAGCCGAGTGTGAGCGTCCCCCAGGGCCAGACAAACGCATTCACGAAGGCGTGAAACGCCACTCGCGCCGTCGGCGTCGTCCACAGCATCACCACGCCGACGAGATCCTCCCCTGCCTGGGAGCCGAACGCGGCCAGGTAGTTGGTCAGCCCGCCGGTTAAGACCAGCAACGGCACGAGCCACAGCAGCACTCCCGCGAGGGCGGCGGCGGCGGCCAGGAGACGTGCGCGGACTGTGATTGCCGGCGGCGCCGTCAGCATCGCCACTGCGAGTACGGGGCCGGTCAATGCGGCGGTCTGGATGCGGACACCTGCGGCGAGACCGGCAACCAACGCCCCGGCAATCAGCGACCCGGATGCAGCACTGCCTCTCGATGCGCGGAAGATCAGCACCTGTGCCGCCAGCGCAATCGCTAATCCTGGGACGTCGCTCATCGGTCGACTCGCCGTGAACCATGCCAGCGGCGCGAGCGCAGCGACCACGGCCGCCCGAAACGCGCGACGCCGATCTCCGTCCAGTCCTTCGAACAGTAGAGCGAGCAGCGGGAGCATCAGCGCTCCGCCGAGGGCGCTCCAGAAGGCAATCGCGCGCGACGGCGCGCCGGGAATTCCAACGGCGTTGAAGACTGCCGTGCTGCCTTTCGCAAGCGCAATGAATACGGGGGACCCAGGGGGATGCGGCTGGTGTTGCGCGACATCGAAGTCGCGCACGCCAAGAGCGAAATTTACCGAATCGATATCTTCGAGGGTTGAAGAAAGACAGGCAAGGTGCGCGGTGAGGAACACGACCGCGAGCGCGGCCAGCGTCTTGCGCACGGATCAGACGGAGCGCAGGCGCAGCGCTTCGTTGAGACTGCCGAGCCGGTAACCGCGCAGATCGACGGTCACGTGCGCATACCCTATCTCGCGCAACGCGGCATCGATTCGCTCGGCCATCTCAGGCTCCACCGCGCGCGCAATTTCGTCGGGGCCAAACTCCAGGCGGGCAATCGCGTCGTGATGGCGGACGCGGCAGATCCTGAAGCCGAGATCCCGGAGAACCGCTTCGGCGGTTTCGATCATCCGGAGTTTCTCGTCCGTGACCTCGCTGAAGTACGGGATGCGCGACGACAAACACGCGGACGCGGGCTCGTCCCACGTCGGCAGACCCGCGACGCGCGACAGCGCGCGTATTTCATCCTTCGTCAGACCGGCCTCGTCGAGAGGGCTGCGCACGCCGAACTCGCGGGCGGCCTGGCGCCCAGGCCGGTAGTCGCCGCGATCGTCGGCGTTGCTGCCGTCGGCGATCACCGCGATCCCGCGCTCGCGCGTGAGAGCCGAGAGATGCGTGTACAGCTCGTGCTTGCAGTAGTAACAGCGGTTCGCCGGATTGGCCCGATACTCGGGGCGCGCCATCTCCGCGGTGAGAATCACTTCGTGATTGAAGTCGAACTGCCTTGCGACGGCGGCGGCCATGGCGCGGTGCCGCTCCGGATAGCTGGGGCTTTCGGCCGTCACGCACAATGCGTTGCGGCCGAGCACGCGAGTCGCCGCATACGCGAGGAGTGCGCTGTCGACGCCGCCGCTATATGCGATGATCAGCGACGGCAGCTCGGCCAGTGTGGTGTAGAGGGCTGCTTCTTTCGCGTCGAGATCTGCGCCGGCGCGCGGTTCAGGCGCGGCCGCCGGCGAGGCGTGGGTCACTCCTCCCAGTCCTTGTCTACGTCCTCTTTGTCGTCGTCGTCCGCGTCATCTTCCGCGTCTTCTTCCTCTTCGACGTCGTCCTCGACGTCGTCATCGTCATCATCGTCATCATCGTCGTCGTCGCCGGCGGTTTCGAGTTCGAGGGGCGAGGTGCTCGTGACTTCGAGATTCGTTCCGCACTCAGCGCAGCTGATCAGATCGCCCTTATCGACGTCGAACTCGTCCACGTCGATATCGGCATCACACTCGGGACAGGTGGCCATCGCAATTGCTCCTGCGCGGGTCGACCAATCTTCCCGCGCGCGAGTCCGAATTATAGCGAGAACCTGTAAAATCCTGCAATCAGCTGTGCACACAAGCAAGAGGGTGATCGTCGCCGACGACACCGCCTTCGTCCGTGACCGGTTCGCCAAGGCGTTGGCAGCCGCCGGCCACACCCCGGTGGCGGTCAAGACGGCCGCCGAGCTGCTGGCCCGGTTCCGGGAGGACCTGTCAGAGATCGACCTGGTCGTCCTGGATCTGCGCCTGGCGAACTCGGGCGGCGTGGACATGGTCCGGGCGATGCGCCGCATCGACGAGGGCCGCCGGGTGACCGTGCTCGTGTTCAGCGGGACGATCGCGTCGGCCGACGAGGTGCGCGACCTCGCGACGCTCGGCGTCGCCGGCTACGTCAACGAATACAGCGCCGCGGACAAGATCCTGCCCGCCCTCGCCCCGCATCTCTTTCCGGATAGTTTCAACCGGCGCAGCAGTCCGCGGGTGCTCCTCAGCATCCCGATCTCCTACACCCTCGGCAACACCATCGCCGCGGTCCTCACGTTCAACATCAGCAAGGGAGGGCTGGCGATCAGGACCATGACGCCGCTGCCCGAAGGGTCGAAGATCAAGACGCGCTTCAGGCTGCCTGGCGCAAAGAGCGACATCGACGCTGAATCACGTGTGGCGTGGAGCGACCGGCGGATCGGTATGGGCGTCCAGTTCGAAAAGGTGGACGCCTCGGGGCAGGCAGCGATCGATCGTTTCGTCGACGAACATTTCTTCAGCAACAGAAAAGCGTAACCGCCGCGCTACTCGCGCAGCAGCCGCAGCGCGTTGCCGATCACCAGCAGCGATGCGCCCATGTCTGCCGCGACCGCCATCCAGAGCGTCGCGACACCCGCCACTGCCATCACCAGGAACGCGCCTTTGAGCACGATCGACAGCGCGATGTTCGCACGGATGTTGCGCGTCGTTGCCTTACTGAGCCGGACGGCGTATGCGATCTTGCCTAGTTCGTCGGCCATCAGTGCGACGTCGGCGATCTCGAGCGCGACGTCCGTTCCGGCCGCGCCCATGGCAATCCCGACATCGGCCGCGGCAAGAGCCGGCGCATCGTTGACTCCGTCGCCGACCATCGCCACGACACCGTGACGCTCCCGTAACGCGGCGACGGCCGCGAGCTTGTCCTCCGGAAGCAGTTCCGCCCGCACCTCGTCGACACCCGTGGCGGCGCCGAACGCACGCGCCACGTCCTGCTGGTCGCCCGTGAGCAACGCGATGTGGCGAATCCCCTGCGCCCTCAGAACTTCGACCGCTTCTGGAGCGCCCGGCCGGATTTCGTCGGCCACCCCGATCACGCCGACCACGACGCCGTCGCGCGCGACCAGCACCGGCGTCGCGCCGGATTTCGAGACGTTCACCACGACGGCGTCGATCTCGGTCGACAGCAGGCTGGCCTCTGAGAAAAACCTGAGGCTGCCCGCGAGCACTACAGAGCCGGCGACAGTCGCCTCGGCGCCGCGCCCGGGCACGGCGCGAAAGCTCGAGCTCTCCGCGATCCGCAGCCCGCCGAGCTCCGCGCGCTCGACGATGGCGCGGCCGATTGGATGTTCCGAGCGGCGCTCGAGCGCCGCCGCGAGCGCGAGGATGCTGTCAGCGGTCTCGCCGTTGAGCGCCGTGATCGACTGGACATGGAGACGTCCCCTGCTGAGCGTTCCGGTCTTGTCGAATGCGACGCATGTGACCTGCGCGAGCTTCTCGAGGTGCGCCCCTCCCTTGATGAGAACCCCCTTGCGCGCGGCGGCCGCGAGACCGGAGACGATCGAGACCGGCGTCGAGATCACGAGAGCGCACGGGCACGAGATGACGAGCAGAACGAGCGCGCGATAGAACCACTCGTCCCAGGCCCCGCCGGCCGCAAGAGGAGGAACCAGCCCAACGAGGATGGCGAGCGTCAGGACGATAGGTGTGTAGATGCGGGCAAAGCGGTCGACGAATGCCTGGCTCGGCGCACGCTGGGCCTGCGCGCGCTCGACGAGGTGAATGATGCGGGCGAGGGTCGAGTCGCGGCGGAGGCGCGTGGTCTCGATATCGAGGGCGCCGCGGCCGTTGATCGTCCCGGCGAATACGTCGTCGCCGACATCTTTCTCCGCGGGAAGAGATTCGCCGGTCACCGGCGCCTGGTTCACGTGGCCGCTGCCCGCGATCACACGGCCGTCCACCGGAATTTTCTCGCCGGGGCCGACGAGCACGGTGTCACCCGCGACGATCTCATCCACCGGCACGCGTTCCTCGCGTCCGTTTCTTCGCACGAGCGCATCCGCGGGCGCCAGCTCCATGAGCGCACGGATCGCGCCGCGGGCACGCTCCATGGCGCCCGCCTCGAGCCATTGGGCGAGAGCGAAAAGAAACACGACCGACGCGGCCTCAGACCATTCGCCCAGGATGACGGCGCCGATCACGGCGACGATCATCAGGACGTGGATGTCGAGATGGCGCGCGCGAATGCTGGCCCACGCGCGGCGTGCCGTTGGCACACTGCCGAGCGCGACTGCGCCGGCCAGGAACGGCCAGGCCGGCACGCGCCCGTCGAAGAGCTGCAATGCGAGGCCGGCAGCGAACAGCACGCCGGAACCCACCACCATGTGCCGGCGCCAGTCGCCGCGCGGTGGCGCGGGCTGCTCGTGCTCCAGCCATGCGCGCATCCCGGTCTGCGAGACCGCTTCGGCAATCGCGTCGGTCGACAGCCGCGCCGCGTCGTACTTGATGCGGAGACGCTGCCCGAATAAATCGGCGTCCAGGGATTCGAGCCCCGACAGGCGCGACAGCCGGCGCTCGAGGATCTTGACTTCCTCGTGGCAGTCCATCCCTTCCACCCGGAACGTGGATTCCGCATGCAGTTCGCAGACGGCGCACATGGTCATGAGCCTTCTTCCACGTGCGTCCGGGCCTGGTTGAGCAGCTCGAGGATGTGGTGATCGTCGACGGCGTAATACGCCTGTCGTCCTTCGCGGCGGACGCGCACGAGTCTGAACGTCCGAAGCAGCCGGAGCTGGTGGGACACGGCGGATTCACTCATGCCCACCGCCTTGGCGATGTCTCCGACGCACAGCTCCCCCTCGCCGAGGCCGTCGAGGATCCGCACACGGGTCTGAGCCCCCAGCATTCGAAAGGTTTCCGCCACGGATTCCACGTGAGCGGGACGCATCATCTGTGAACGTATGAGCAAGCGTTCATATATTAACACGTGAAGCGACCGCGGATGCAACCCGCGTTGCCTTGACACATTTTTCAGCGAGTCGGTAGTATCACTGTTTGGGCTGCTAATCGGCCTAGTATCTACACCTTAGAAGAGACAACAGAACCGGACGTTGAGGCAGCCCTGAAAGGGCTGGACGCCGTGGTCCTAGGACAGCGCTAAAGGGCTTGGCAAACTTACGAACGGGCGGCCCTAAAGGGCTGGACTACGTGTCCTTGGAGTAATCGTGATCGAAGTCCACCATCTGACGAAGCGCTATGGCCGAGTTACGGCCGTGGACGATGTGAGCTTTCGTGTCGAGCGCGGAGAGATTCTCGGTTTCCTGGGGCCGAATGGCGCCGGCAAGACGACGACGATGCGCATCCTCACCGGCTACATGCCGGCCACCGATGGACGCGCGACCGTCGCCGGCTACGACATCTTCGACAAACCGATCGACGCAAAAAAGCGTATCGGTTATCTCCCTGAAACGCCGCCGCTCTACCCCGACATGACCGTCCGGGAGTATCTCGATTTTGTCGCGCGCCTCAAGGGAGTCCCGTCGAAGGAGAAGAAAGAGCGCGTCACCAGCGTCATGGCGCGGACGCATGTCGCAGACATGGCCGACCGTCATTGCGGAAAGCTCTCCAAGGGTTACCGGCAGCGTGTCGGACTCGCCCAGGCGATCATCCACAATCCCGAAGTCCTCATCCTCGATGAGCCGACGGCCGGGCTCGACCCGAAACAGATCATCGAGACACGCGAGCTGATCCGCGGGCTTGGCGGTGATCACACGATCGTCCTCAGCACGCACATCCTTCCCGAAGTCGCCCAGACCTGCCAGCGCGTCGTCATTATCAACAAGGGACGCGTCGTGGCGGTCGACACGCCCGACAACCTCACCGCGCGGCTGAAGGGAGCCGAGACGATGTACGTGCAGGTGGATTCGGGAGGCGCGGATGCGGCGCCGGTGCTGAGCGCCCTGCCGGGGGTCGTCCGCGTCGCGCCATCGGAGCAGCGCGGCACGCTTGCCGGGTACGAAGTCGAGAGTGAGCGAGGACGGGATGTCCGCCGTGAGCTTGCCCGGTCGATCGTCAACCGCGGATGGGGACTGCTGGAGCTACGGCCCATGCGAATGAGCCTCGAAGAGGTCTTCCTGCAGGTGACTACGGAAGAAATACCCGAGGAGACACCAACCGACCCAGGGGCGCAAGGATCCATGGATCCGAGGACCGAAGGCGAGGTGCCCGTTGCGTAACGTGCTGACTCTTGCCGACAAGGAGCTGCGATCCTACTTCTCGTCGCCGATCGCCTACGTCATCATCGGCCTCTTCGCGCTGCTGTTCGGGTACTTCTACTACGCGTACCTCTACATCTTCATTCGCAGCAGCGCCGAGATGATGCAGGGGGGCGGCCGCGCACCGAACATCAATCAGCAGATGATCGCGTCGGTGCTCCAGAATTCGGCGGTGATCATCCTGTTCGTGATGCCGATGATCACGATGCGCACCTACTCCGAAGAAAAACGCTCCGGAACGATCGAGTTGCTGCTGACGTCCCCAGTCACCGATGTCCAGATCATCCTCGGGAAATTTTTCGGGGCGATGGGTCTGTATGTGGCGATGCTGGCCGTCACGGTTCTGTACATCGCGATCCTCTTCTGGTTCGGCAACCCCGAATGGCGGCCCATCGCGGCGGGCTACCTCGGCCTGCTGCTGATGGGCGGCTGTTTCATTTCCGTCGGCTTGCTCATTTCGAGTCTGACGAAGAACCAGATCGTTGCCGGCATCCTGACGTTCACGGTGTTCCTGATGCTGTGGATCATCAACTGGATCGGGGAATCCTCCGGACCGACGACGCGCGAAATACTGAACTACCTGTCGATCACCGAGCATTTCAATGACTTCGCGCGTGGCGTGATCGACACGAAACATCTCATTTACTACCTGAGCTTCATCACGTTCGGCCTGTTTCTGACCGCGAAGTCGGTCGACAGCGAACGCTGGCGCGGGTGAGGCACAGATCACCCTATGTTGAAGAAAATCCTCGGACTCCTCGGATGGCTCGGTGTCGCCCTCGTCTTCGCGGCGGTGG
>JACDCA010000145.1 GCA_013694635.1 Acidobacteriota bacterium
CGCTCGAGACGCTCACCCGCCTCAACACCGGTTTCGAGCTCGTGAACGAGCGTGACGGGCTGCTCGAGCGCGTCCGCCACCGGCAGCCGCTCGAGTTCGCGTCATCCAAGATCCGCGTGCACGGCGATTACCACCTCGGGCAGGTGCTCTGGGCTGAAGGGGACTTCTACATCCTCGACTTCGAGGGAGAACCCGCACGCCCGCTGGTGCAGCGCCGGATGAAGCAATCGCCGCTCAAGGACGTTGCGGGAATGGTCCGGTCGTTCAGCTACGCGGCGTTTGCCGCCCTGTTCGCGCACACGGCGTCGCGCCCGGCCTCGTTCGAGGCGCTCGCCCCGTGGGCGACCGCGTGGGAGACGTGGACGACCGCGGCGTTCCTGCGATCGTATTTCGGCACGGTCGAGGGGGCGCTGTTCATTCCGCGCGAGATCACCCAGCGTGACGAGCTGCTGCGCTTCTTCGTGCTCGATAAGGCGCTGTACGAATTGAATTACGAGCTGAACAACCGTCCGCACTGGCTGCGTATTCCGCTCACCGGCATCATGGAGATACTTGGACAGCCCTAAAGGGCTGGACTACGACTGGCATAGTCCCTGGACTACGACTGCGTAGTCCAGGGCTTTCGCCCTGATTAGACATGTCGGCGAATCGCGATCGCAACCGACCATCGCACGTGCCGGTATCGACGTACCGGCTGCAGGTGTATTCTGCTTTCACCCTGCGCGACGCGGCACGCGTCGTCCCCTATCTCGACCGGCTCGGCATCAGCACCTGCTACACGGCACCGTATTTCACCGCCGCCCCCGGCAGTACGCATGGCTACGACGTCTGGAATCACAACGAGATCAACCCGGAGCTCGGGGGGATCGACGCCCTCCGCGAATTCTCCGAGGCGATCCGCCACGCGGGCATGAAGCACATCGTCGACTTCGTGCCGAACCACATGGGCATCGGCGCGGGGGGCAACGCGTGGTGGACCGACGTTCTCGAGAACGGCCCCAGCTCTCCGGCCGCCGCGTTCTTCGACATCGACTGGGCGCCGCTCAAAGCGGAGCTGCACGCGAAGCTGCTCCTGCCGATTCTGAGTGACCAGTACGGACGCGTGCTGGACCGGGGAGAACTGAAGCTGCAGTTCCGCGGCGGGGCGCTCGTGCTCCGCTACTTCGACCAGGAGCTGCCGATCAATCCGCGCCAGGCGCCACGGGTGCTGCGTCTCGCCGTCGAACCGTTGTCACACGAGCTCGGCGCCGACAGCGGACGCGTCCACGAGTTCCAGAGCATTCTCAGCTCACTCGAGAATCTTCCGGCGTATACGGAGCAGGAGCCAGCGCGGGTCGCCGAGCGCCACCGGGAGAAAGAGGTCGCCAAGACGCGCCTGGACAGGCTGGCGCAGGACGAGCCGGCCGTCGCGCGTTACATTTCCGAGGCCGTCGAACAGGTGAACGGTGTCCCCGGGGATCCCTCAAGCTTCGACGCGCTCCACGAGCTTCTCGAGGCGCAGGCATATCGGCTCTCGTACTGGCGCACCGCGTCGCACGAGATCAATTACCGGCGCTTCTTCGACGTGAACACGCTGGCGGGGCTGCAGGTCGAACGGCCGGAGGTGTTCGAGGCCACACACAAGCTGCTCGGGCAGCTTCTGTCCGAGGACCGCCTGCACGGTGTTCGCGTGGACCACCCGGACGGCCTGTTCGATCCGGCGAATTACTTCGAGATGTTGCAGCAGTTGTATGAGGGCGCCGGGGCTCTGTACGTCATCGCGGAGAAGATCCTGTCGGGACGGGAACGGCTGCCGTCGCATTGGCAGGTGCACGGTACCACCGGCTACAACTTCCTCAACGACGTCAACGGGCTGTTCGTCGATACGTCGCAGGCACGGCGGTTGCGCCGAACCTACGCGAAGCTCACGGGGCACGTGGCGTCCTTCGAGGACGTGCTCTACGAGAGCAAGCGACTGATCATGAACACGGCGATGGCCAGCGAGCTGAACGTGCTCGGCCACATGCTCGATCGCATCGGGGAGGGGAACCGCAAGTCCCGCGACTTCACGCTCGACAGCCTGCGGGACGTCATCACCGAGGTCGTCGCGTGCTTCCCGGTGTACCGCACTTATGTGGACGGCCGCGGCTGGACGCCCGAAGACCGGGGGGTCGTCGAGGAGGCGATGGCGCAGGCGCGGCGGCGCAATCCGGCGATGGAGTCGTCGCTGTTCGATTTCTTCCGCGAGGTCGTCCTGTCGCGCGATCCGTCGGACTCCCCCGGCGCCGGTGTGATCGAACGCCGCGACGGCTATCCGCCGGCCGACGCGCGGGAAGCAGCCGAACGGCTGCGATTCGCGATGAAACTGCAGCAATACACCGGGCCGGTGCAGGCCAAGGGGCTTGAAGACACCGCTTTCTACCGCTACAACATGCTGATCTCATTGAACGAGGTCGGCGGTGACCCGTCGCGCATCGGCCGCTCCGCTCAGGACTTCCACGACGCCAATCAGCACCGCGCATCCGCATGGCCGTACGAGATGCTCACGACCTCGACCCACGACACGAAGCTCGGAGAAGACGTCCGGGCGCGAATCAACATCCTCTCCGAGATACCCGAGGAGTGGGCGCGCGAAGTCTCGCGCTGGATGCGCATCAACCGCACCCACCGGTCGATTGTGGACGGCGGCCCTGCACCCGACCGCGCCGACGAGTACCGGTTCTACCAGGTCCTGATCGGTTCGTGGCCTACTGCGGACCTGGGCACCCAGGGACCCACGGACCCAGGGACCTACGTCGATCGCATTCGTGAGTACATGACAAAGGCGGCGCGCGAGGCCAAGGTCCATACCAGCTGGCTGACGACCAATCCTGCGTACGAAGAAGGGCTCACGCGGTTCGTCGAGCGAACGCTCGGCCAGCCGGGCCGCCGGTTCCTCGCTGCGTTTCTGCCCTTCCAGCGCCGCATCGCGGCCATGGCGGTGACCAACTCACTCGCGCAGGTGGTGCTGAAGATCGGCTCGCCCGGCGTGCCTGATTTCTATCAGGGCACGGAGTTCTGGGATCTGAGCCTCGTCGATCCCGACAATCGACGCCCCGTGGACTTCGATCTGCGCGACCGGCGCCTCAGTGAGATGCCCGTGAGGCAGCCCGATGTCAGCGCCATGCTGGCCGCCTGGCCGGACGGCAGGATCAAGCTGTACGTCACGAGCGTCGGCCTCCACGCTCGGCGCGAGCTGCCTCACGTTTTTGTCGGCGGCAACTATTTGCCACTCACGACCGACGTCACGGCCCCGGCCGACATCGTCGCCTTCGCGCGGACTTCTTGTCAGGACGCGGCGATTGTCGTGGTGCCGCGCCTCACCACTCGTCTGGTGACCGCCGAGGCGCCACTGCCGCTGGGCGCCGACCGCTGGAAGACCACGCGCGTGATGCTCCCCGAGTCCTTACGGGTACGGACCTTTCTCAACCTCTTCACTGGTGAAGAAATCCGGCCGACGACCGCGCTCGACAGTGCGTGGCTGTTCGCGGGGCAACTGTTCGACAAGCTGCCCGTGGCGATTTTGCTCGCGATCTGACCACCTATCGTCTCCGATCCCCCGTCTGCTCCCTCTCCTTGTTCAGCTCCACGATGTCGACGCTCGTCGATGACTGCCCGAGCAGGTGCCGCGCGAAGTAATCCCCTCGCAGCCAGTTGACGTAGCCGGCGACCGACGCAAACGAGTGGCGGACGCCCGGCAGCACGAACATGTCGAATCGCTTGTTCGCCTTGATCAGGGCGTCGGCCAAGCGGTACGTGTGCGCCGGGTGGACGTTGTTGTCGATATCGCCGGTGATCAGCATCAGGTTGCCCTTCAGGTTCTTCGCCAGCTCCGAGTTCTTCTCGATGTCGTACTCGAACGTGATCTTGCCGTCCTTTTCGACCTCTTTGATGCCGTGGTGCTTCTCGCTCCACGAGTTGTTGTAGATGTTGTTTTCGTGGTTGCCGGACTCCGACCAGCCGACCTTGAAGAAGTCCGGGTAGACGAGCATCGCCGCGGCCGACATGAATCCGCCGCCGGAATGTCCCCAGATCCCGACCTTGTTGATGTCGATGAAGCTGTGGCGGGCCGCCAGCTGCTCGATCGCCGACTTCTTGTCCACGAGCCCGTAGTCGCGCAGATTCCCATAGCCGTAGTTGTGGTACCACTTCGACCGCTGTGGATGCCCGCCGCGGTTGCCGACCTCGATGACGATGAAGCCGAACTGGGCGAGCGAGATGTTGTTGCTGCGGGGGTTGAAGTTCTTCGTCACCCCTTCGGTCTGCGGACCGGGGTAGACGTAGGCGATGATCGGATACTTCCGCGACGGATCGAAGTCGAACGGCTTGTACATCACGCCGTAAAGATCGGTGATCCCATCGTCGGCCTTCACCGTGAACGGCTCCGGGTACTTGAAGCCCGCGGCCATCAGCGGTCCGAGATCCGGAGCCTCCAGTTTCATGACCTGCGCACCGGACGTGTCGTACAACACTGACTCGGGGGCGCCGTTGATGCGGGTGGCGTTGTCGACGAAGAACTTCATCGAGTCGACGACCGCCGCCGAATGCGACGCGTCACCCGGGTTGAGCAGCTTCAGGCCGCTTCCGTCGAGGCCGACTCGATAGAGGTGCGTGTAGTACGGGTCCTCTCCCTTCTCCCGCCCCGCGGCGGTGAAATACAACACCCGCAGTTTGTCGTCGATGTTGTCGACGCCGGTCGCCACGAATTCCCCTTCGGTGATCCGGTTCTTCAGCTGTCCGGTGTTCGCGTCGTGCAGGTAGTAGTGCGCCCAGCCGTCGCGTTCGGACCAGTGCAGGAGCTCCTGGCCGCCGTTCACCAGGCGAAGCGGTCGCGTCTCGATGTAGGTGTTGAGCCGCTCCTCGATGAGGAGCTTCACCTCGCCGGTCGCCGTGTCGGCGACGCAGACATCCAGCTTGTGCATGTCTCGGCTCAGCCTGGTGAAGTACAGCTTCGAGGCGGATTCGCTCAGCCACTGCGGCTCGATCGGCCGCCGCGTATCACGTCTGACAGGCAGTGGCGCGGTGGAGACCGACATCGTCTGGTCCTTGAAGCGATCCGCCTTGATCCGGACTCGATTCTTCGAGGCGACGTCGAACACCCACATTTCCTGCTGCGGAATGTTTTCCTCCCCCGGCATCGCGTAGCGGTAGCTCTCCAGCGTCGGGCGCGGTGTGGCGATTGCGTTGATCACCCAGAGGTCCTTCACCTTCCGCGAATCGCGCCTGGTCAGCGAAAACTTGCTGGAGTCGCGCGCCCAGACCACGTTGATGGCCCGCGTGCGCGCGTTCTTGTCCTGTACCTGGGTGTCCTGCTGGTTCGGTTGGTCCTGATCGTTGTCCTGCTGCTGTTGTTGTTGCTGCTGCTGTTGCTGCTGCTGTTGTTGCTGCTGCTGCAACTGCTCCATCTCACGCGCGGTGATCGAGAAGCTGTAATGCTCTTCACCGTCCTTGGTGAGCTGCGTTTCGACGATCGAGGCGTCGTTCGCGCTCTTCAGAGCCTTCTCGTAGTTCGCCGCATCCATCATGTAGAGGTTGTGATTGCGCGCGAAGAGGACGGTCTTGCCATCCGGTGAAAAGGCCGCCCACCGCGGCCGGCGCGGCTCTTCCTTGTAGTCTTCGACCAGCGAGACCTTCGCGGTTGCCATGGCGTATTCGAAGTGGAGCGTCTTCGTGCGGGGATTCGGTGGCGCTCCCGCGCCGGCGCCGCGCCCGCGCTGACCCTGCTGCAGCGGCGCCCCCTCGTCCATGTCGTTCTCATCGCCCTGACGTTCCTGCTGTTGCTCGGTGGTGATGGGCTTCGGCTTGGTCGTCTGAATGCTCGCCTCGCGAGGCACCTGCACGTCGAATTCGAACGCCGAGTCTCCCTTGATGAAGCGAACCTGCGTGAACGGCAGGTGCTGCGCGTCGTAGGGGATCCGCGTGATGGTGGTGAGCGCCGCCGCCATTTTCGCGTGGTCGAACAGCGGCGCTTTCGTGCGCTTCACCGGGTCCACGAGATGGAATCTGCGTCCCTCGCGAGTCTGGTAGGTGTACCAGAAGCGATCGCTCGTCTCGAGCCAGCGCGGCGTCACCGACGTATCGAAGACCAGTTTCGAGACCTTCTGACTCGTCCACGCGGAGGCCAGCTCGTAGTTCGGGGATGGCGCGGTCTTCTGCGCCTGGATCGCCGGCGCGAAAGCGACGGCTGCAATGACGGACACTCCGAGCGCGATTCGCGTCGCGCGGCAGGCAGCGTAAAACATCGTCACACTCCTGAAAAAACGGGGCGGTAGAGGCCGACTGTAGCCGGCCTCACGGTTATCCGGCAAGAAGTTCACGCAGGTCGACGCGGCCGCGCTTCTGGAGGAGCGGCTTCCACAGATCGCCGACCCTGCCGATCCTGGTGCGGACGTTGTCGAGCATGGGGATAGCGCTTCATCACCATCGCGCGATCCCGGATGTGCGGCAGGAGCACCGGCGCGACGTCGGCGTAGTACTGGAGCAGATCCCCTTTGGTGATCTGCTCTTCCTTCCAGAACAGCTTGTCGAGATTGGTCTGGCGGACGTCACGCCCTGCGACATGAAGCGTGTGGGTTCCAGCAGGTGGAATCGTGACGCGGCCCGGCACGCCACGATTGTACGCGGGACCTACGGACCTACTGACCTCGGAACTCGCGTCGCCGGATCGAGCTTCGGCGGGCGAATGCCGTGGCGGACGGCGCCGGCGACCGGCACGTACCTGAGTGGCTCCCCCGCCGCCGCACATCGCAGCATCAATCCTCCCCGGCTCATGTCACCGCGAC
>JACDCA010000160.1 GCA_013694635.1 Acidobacteriota bacterium
AGCCGCAGTCGTCGCACGTGCCCAGTTGCGCGAGCGGAATGTACTCGGCGGCCTCCAGCACGCGGTCGCAGACCTCCGCCGGGGTCTCGATGCGTGGATCGATGGGATTGATCACACCGACGAACACGAACTGGTCAGGCTTGAGGTGGTCGCGGATGATCTTGAGCACGCGGACGGGATCCTTCTCGCCGGCCAGAGCGACGTAGAAGCATCCGGCCATGAGCTCGAACAGGCTGGGGAGCAACTCCGCATAGTCGACGTCCGCGCTGTGCGTCGAATCACGGTCACCGCCAGCGCAGGTGTGTACACCGATGCGCGTGCGGTCCTCGGCAGAAAAGCGGGACAGCGCGAGGTTGTTCAGGTCGATGAAGCGGTGCAGCAGCTCGCCCGACGGGTCGATCTTGACAGCGAGCCGCCCCTCCGTGAAGTCAACCTGGACGCGGTACGCCCCCTTCCGCAGGCAGTTACGGACCTCCGTCTCGTGCTCGCGCAAGAGGTCTTCTAGGAACTGCTCGCGGGAGTACCCCTGGATCTCTTCGGACGGGTACATCAAGCTCAAGGCCGAGGGGGAGATGACCGCCTGCTTCACCGGCCGATGGGCGTACTTGAGGGCGGCGTCGAGGTAGCGGTCCGCATACGTCTGATAGCGGAAGGGTCCGGCCGTCAGTCGAAGCATGCGGCGGACGTGGCCCGCCGCGAACGGGATCTGGAATCCGTCCGGAGCGGTGTTGGGAAGACCGTGAACGCAGTAGGTCCAGAAATTGTGGTATTTGCGCTGCTCGCCATCCGTGATGACCGGCGATCCGGTGGCCTCGAACTGTTCGATGGTGTCCCGGACGGCCTGCTCGTAGAGCGGCTCCAGGGCGGGATCCTCACCCCGCGTGGCCGATACCGCCTCGATCAGGGATGGAGGCCGTGGGATGCTACCGATGGGTTCGGTCGGAATGTGGGGCATGAGGTCCTCGCGCACCCTACCTGGCATGCGCGACGATTATGCCTTGGCAGCAGGGCAGGAGGGAACCTGTCCGGCTCGTCCACAGCTCGCACGAGTTGACACGGGTGCGAAGATCCCCGACCCGGTATGACTATGTTGAGGACGGGGACGTGATGGTGATCGCGAACCCGCTCGGTTCCATCACCTCGAACGCGCGACTGCCCCACTCGGTATCGTGCGGCTCGTTGGTCAGCGCAACGCCCGCGGCTTTGGCCCGCGCGGCGACCTGATCGATGTCGTCGGCCGTCTCGATGTAAATGCGCACGCCAACGCCCTTGGTCCGGTCGCGCCCCTTCTTGCCGTCGTCCTGACTCAGGCCGAGCCGGGCGTCACCGGCCTTGAGCATGGCGCCGAGCAGCACGCCCTTGTCCTCCCAGCGATCCTCGACTTCGAAGCCGAGACCGCCGAAAAAATCCAGGCTTTGCTGCAGGTTGTTGACAGTCAGGCTCGGCATCACGCCCTTGCCCTGCAACGTCTTGTTCTGTACGTCTGCCATCGCGTGTCTCCTAGAAGCTTTGCGCGAGTGATCCGCGCGTCAGAAGTATATCGGCCTTCGCCGTTTCAATCCTGTCTCAGCGTCGCAATCGGATCGATCCGGGCCGCGCGCGCTGCCGGGAGCGACGCCGCAAGGATGCACGCGATGACAATGCACAGCAGGCTCGCGGCGTACGCGGGCAGATCGAAGACGTTCACGATCCCGCCGATCTGCGCCGCGGCAGAAGTCGTCATCAGCACCGTCGCGAGGATCCAGGCCAGCGCGGCACCGGCAATGAGACCGATGCCGACGACGCGCAGAGACTGCCCCAGCACGAGCGCTGTCACGTTTGCGCTCGTGGCACCGAGAGCAATGCGGACCCCGATCTCCTTGGTACGCCGCTCGACGAGGTACGACAGCACGCCGAAAACGCCCGAGACGGTCAAAATGAGCGCCAGCCCGCCGAGGACGACGGTCACCCAGAATCCGACCTGCAGGAGATAGGTTTCCATCCGCCCGAGCGTCCGCATCGTCAGAACCAAGCCCATGTTCGGATCGATGGACGTGAGGCGTTCGACGAGAGTGCGACGGACAATCTCCGGATCGCCATGGACGCGTGCGATGAGGTCTGTTTCGGCGCGTGCCGGGCTGGCAGGAACGTACACGCCGGCTTCAGGATAGCCGGCCATTCGAAAACCGGCGACGTCGCGAACGACGCCCACGACGGTGAATGTCGATGACGGTAACGTGGGCTCGTCTTGCCGACGCGTTTCCGAATGCTGATCCGCTTCGAGACGCAGCACCTGACCGACGGCCTCCTGATTCGGCCAGATCGTTCGAGCCGTGGATTCCGAGACCATCGCGACGGCTGCATTCGAACTGGCTTCCGACTGCGTAAATGCCCGGCCTCTCAACACCCTTATGTCGAGCAGGCTGAAGTACTCCGGCGACACGAACCGGTAAACCTCCGGCGATCTGGCACCGTCTGCCCTCCCGGCTGCCTGCTTGTCCGCCGTAGCCTTGGCGGAGGCGGAGGCAAAGACCGCCCGCGGTTGACCCAGTACCCCGGGCCACATGGCGGCCACCATGGTGACGGCCGGGTCTGCGGTCGTTGCCGCGACCATCGCCTGGCGGAAAGGCTCGTTGTTGATCTCGACGATCACATTGTCGGCCAGACGCCAGCCGGGATCCGCCGTCGAAGCGCGCAGCGCGCCACGCAGAAAAATTGAAGCACAGATGAGCAGCAGTGCCGAGGCGGTGACTTGGACGACGATGAGCGCGTTGCGTGCGCGGCGCGGCCGGCTGTCGCTCGTGACCTCGCCGCGCATCGTGCGGATCAGGTCGAGTCGCGTGCCCTGCAGCGCAGGCACGAGTCCAAACAGGACGGTTGAGGCGATTGCGGCAATCACGAGGAACACCGCCACCCGCCAGTCCGTGCCGGGGGCAGTGATGCTGACGTTCTCCGCAAGTTCAGGCGGCAGTGTGCGCAGGACGACCGAGACGGTGACCTGGAGCACCAGCCGCGCGATGGCGAACGCGCAGACAGCTGACGCGAGCGCGAGCACCAGGCTCTCCGTAAGCAGTTGACGAATGATGCGATGGCGCGACGCGCCGACTGAGAGGCGGATCCCGATCTCGCGCTGACGGGAGAGGGCGCGGGCCAGCAGGAGGTTGGCGACATTCGCGCAGCCGATCAACAGAATCAGGCCGAAGACAAAGAAGATGGGGAGAAACACAAGCACCACTTCGGCCGAGAGCGTCACAAAGGTGCGTCGTGGTTCGAGCGTGATGCTGCCGGGGCGCCCATCGGCCGAAAGGCCGCCGGCCCCTCGCGACGCCCACACGGCGAGTCCGGCGAGTGCCGTTGTTCGGGAGAGCCCGGGCTTCAGCCGGCCGATGATCTCGATGCCGATGGTATCTTCCCGTCCGGCGTGTATGGGGCGCACTTGACCCATCAGCGACAGCGGCGCCCAGTAATCGGGTGGGGCCAGGCCCAGGCCGCGAAATCGTTCCGGCATGACGCCGACGATCACATAGCGGAAACCGCTGACGGTCATCTCGCGGCCGACGATGTCGGGGTCGCTTGCGAACAAGCGCGACCAGCCCCGGTGACTGAGCACCAGCACCTGCCTGCCCGCGTGGCGGACGTCGTCGGCCGGGGTCAGCGAGCGACCGAGCGCCGCGTTGACGCCGAGCACGTCGAAGTAGTTGCCCGTGACAAGCTCGCCGCCCATCACGCGGCCCTCGATCCGGGAGTCGATATCCACCAGCCGTGCAAAGGCGCCCGAGAAGACATCTGTTTCGCGCCGCAGCGCCTCGTAGTCAGGCCACGTGAAACGCACACGCTCCGAGTTGGGGGCCGCGACGCGCTCGACGGCGAACAGCGCGTCCGGGTCGCGGACCGGATTGACGCTGAAGACGAGGGTGTTGAAGATCGTGAACACGGCGGCGACGAGCCCGAGGCCGACCGCGATGGTCCCGACGATGGTCAGGGCAACCAGGGGAGTGCGCCGGAAGGTGCGAAGGGCGTACAGGACGTCGCGGACGGCGGTGTCGACGAAGGCCGTGCCCCGCGCGTCACGACATTGGTCGGCGGCGAGCGCGGCGGACCCGAAGCGCGCCCGCGCCCGGGCGCGCGCATCCGTCAGGTTCAGACCGGCCGCGACATGCTTCCGGGTTTCGCGCTCGATGTGGAACGCGAGCTCGTCGTCGAGCTCCCGCTCGACACGGCGCGGCGCGAACACCGCGCGAACACGGAGCCGAAGGTCGCGGAAATTCATCACGCCATCTTCATCACGCGGGCAATCGCCGCGGCCATGCGCTCCCACTCACCGGCTTCGACGGCCAGCTGCCGGCGTCCGGCCGCGGTGAGCCGGTAATACTTTGCCCTCCGGCCCAGCTCCGAGATGCCCCATTCCGCGTCGATCCACCCCTGGTGCTCGAGCCGATGCAGCGCCGGATAGAGCGAGCCCTGGTTGACCTGCAGCACGTCCAGCGAGATCTGCTGGATGCGCTCCGAGATGGCCCAGCCGTGCCGCCGCTCGTGATGAAGCGTCCGCAGAATCAGCAGGTCGAGCGTGCCGGCGAGAATATCCGGAACAGGTTGACGGGCCATTGGTGTCGACTGCCGACACTAACGCGCCTTGGTGTCGGCTGTCAACATCAACGTGCAGGGCGGCAAACGACGATCGGCCCGACCGTCCTCACAGTGCCAACCCGGCTTATCATCTCTCCATGATCGCGATCATGTGGCAATTCGACGTGAAGAACGAGCGGACGGCTGAATTCGAGGAGCTGTATGGCGCGGATGGAGAATGGGCGACGATGAACCGCCAGACGCGGTCCTATCTCGGCACGTCGTTCCTTCGTGACCAGAACCGCCCATCCCGCTACATCGTCATCGAATACTGGAGCGAGATGGTCGTCTACGAGCAGCACCGGGCGTATCGCTCTGACGCGATCGCATCGCTGGAAGCGCGCCTTGCCGAGCTGGTCGAGTTCCTCGAGCCGCTGGGAATCTTCACGGCACTGGATGTACCCGATCGCTGGGGACCGACCTGGTCGCAACGCAGCGCCTGACGATCCCTGATCCCTGATCGCGTTACTTTCCTGAGAGCTGTTTCTCCCGACTCGCCGTACCGTCGCCTGCCTGGAGCGCTGTCTCGAAGCGTCCGCGCCCACTGAGGGACAGTTGATCCTGGAGTACTACGGAACAGACTCAGGGCGGGCCTCCGGGTTGAAGCGCGCTCCCGTACAGGCCGCACACGTCACTTCGACGTCCGGCATGAAGTAGAGCTGCGTGGTGATCCTCGAGGTGACCGTTCGCGGGAAGACGATCGACGATGTGTTGAACATGTCGGTTGAGGAAGGTGTCGCGTTCTTTGCCGCGGAAACAGTACCTACGTCGGCTTCTACGATGCCATCCGGGACCTGTTCACGACGTCGCCGCTGGCGGTGGAACGCGACTACAAGCCGGGCCGATTCAGCTTCAACGTGAAGGGAGGCC
>JACDCA010000161.1 GCA_013694635.1 Acidobacteriota bacterium
GCGTTACTCATGGACTCCATGCCGCCGGCGACTGCGATCTCGATGTCACCGGTCGCGATCCCCTGGGCCGCGAGCATGACCGCCTTGAGCCCTGAACCGCAGACCTTGTTGATCGTCAGCGCTGCGACGTGGTCCGCCAGACCGCCGTTGAGCGCAGCCTGCCGGGCGGGGTTCTGTCCGTTGCCCGCCTGGATGACATTGCCCATGATGCATTCATCGACCGAGGCCGGATCGATACCCGCGCGTGCGACGGCCTCCCGGACGACCAGCGCCCCGAGCTGGGGGGCCGTGAACTCCTTGAGGCCTCCGAGAAACTTGCCTGTCGGCGTGCGGACGGCGGAGAGAATGACGGATTGATTCATCGTGTGCTGATCTTTGTAATAACGTCCGCGCCCAGCAGCTGCTGAAGCTTCGGAAGAATCGCCGGTCGAGCGCGATCGATCTCCTTGACCCAGCGCTCGTCCTTCGCGGTAATGTGCAGCGTCGTGCCCTTCATCTCTACAGACGTCATGCGCGCGAGAGTAGATCCCACGACCAGTTGCCACGCAAACGCCGTGCGGGCGGGCGAGGACGGCTGGCGCTGGACGATACCGGCGAGAACGCTACTCGAGAACGCTTGGATCGGGCGCATCGTCAATTCTCGATAATATCAGTCAGTTGCGTCTTGTCCTCGCCTCGGCGTCACCCCGCCGCGCGGAGCTCCTGGCCGCCGCAGGCTTCCAGTTCGACGTGATTCCCGCGGACGTCGATGAAACCCCGCGGCACGGAGAGGGCGCCGCAGACTACACACTGCGCGTCGCCCAAGACAAGGCGCGCCACGTGGCGGCTTCGATACCCGACGGTCCCGCCGCCGTGCTGGCGGCGGACACGGAAGTGGTAGTCGACGCTGCCATCCTCGGCAAGCCGGCGACCCCTGATGACGCGACGCGGATGCTGCGACTGCTGTCGGGACGGACGCATGAGGTCCTTACCGCCGTTGTCCTGTGCGTGAAAGGGCGGGAGTGGTCCGACGTCGTGCCGACGCAGGTCGAGTTCGCCCCCCTGTCGGACGCCGAGATCGCGGATTACGTGCGATCGGGCGAGCCGATGGGGAAGGCGGGGGCGTATGCGATTCAAGGATACGCCTCCCGGTTCATTGTGCGCATCGACGGGTCGTGGTCGAACGTCGTCGGGCTGCCGATCCACGCCGTCCACAGGCTGCTCGCCGGAATCTGATTCATCTAGCAGCCCTGAAGGGCTGACCTACGGAAATCGCACGTCGGGCCGGTTGACCGCGTTTGATCCGACACAGTATTCTTAGGGAGGCTCAACCGCCCGGATTCCTATGAAAACAAAGGCTCTGAAGATCGCCGCCACGGTGCTCGTTCTTACCGGTGCGCTCGGCGGCCTCATGTATACGTCGCTTGCCGAGGGGACTGAGTACTACAAACATGTCGACGAGGTCATGACAGACCCGTCGGCCTGGCACGGCAAGAAACTGCAGTTGCATGGCTTCGTGGTGGACAAGTCCATCCTGCGGAAGCCGGAGACGCTCGAGTACCGCTTCCAGATTCACAACAACGGCCATGTCATAAACGCCAGCTATACCGGCGTTGTCCCTGACACGTTCAAGGGTGGATCTGAAGTTGTGCTCAAAGGACAGCTCGGTCCGAACGGGTTCCAAGTGAACCACGATGGCGTCATGGCGAAGTGCCCATCGAAGTACGAGGCCAAGGGGCCTGCCGCCACGCGCGGGATCTAAGGCCATGCCTGCACTCGGAACGTTCGTCCTGCTCGCAGCGTTCGTCGTTGCGGCCTTCGCGATCGCCGCCTGCGTCGCCGGCGCCCGCACCAGATCCACCCGGCTCGTGGAGAGCGGCATCGGCGCCTTCTACACGGTCACCGCGCTGATGACGCTGGCGTCCGGCGTTCTCGTCCACGCCTTCGTCACCGACAACTACGCGATCAAGTACGTCCAGCGCTATTCAGATTCCGCCCAGCCCCTGGCTTACAAGATCGCCTCGTACTGGGGCGGGCTGGACGGCTCGATCATGTTCTGGGTCTTCCTGCTCGCGGCGTTCGGGGCGATCGCCGTGCAGGTCAATCGCGTCCGGCACCGCGAGCTGATTCCCTACGTCGTCGCTGTCATTGCCGCCACGGAGATGTTCTTCATCTACCTGATGGTCGTGCACAAGAATCCGTTCTCGACGTTCCTGACGGCGGCGCCGGTGGATGGTGCGGGGCTGAATCCGCTGCTGCAGAACTTCTACATGGCGATTCATCCGCCTTCGCTGTACATCGGGTTCGTGGCGATGACAATCCCGTTCGCCTTCGGCATCGCGGCGCTGATCACCGGTCACCTCGATGACGCGTGGCTGCGCGCCGTCCGCCGCTGGACGATGATCGGGTGGCTGTTTCTCTCGTTCGGCCTGACGCTTGGCATGCTGTGGGCGTACGAGGAGCTCGGCTGGGGCGGCTACTGGGGCTGGGATCCGGTGGAGAATGCGGGCCTGCTCCCGTGGTTCACCGCGACCGCGTTCCTGCACTCGGTGATGGTGCAGGAGCGCCGCGGAATGCTGCGCGTCTGGAACGTCACGCTCGTCATTACCACGTTTTTCCTGACGATCTTCGGCACGTTCATGACGCGCTCGGGGGTCGTGCAGTCGGTGCACGCGTTCGGGGAAGATCGTGAGCTCGCATGGCTGTTCACCATCTTCATGGTGGTGATCCTGACATTCAGCTTCGGCCTGGTCATTTACCGGTTGCCGCTGTTGAAGTCCCGTAACGAGCTTGATTCCTGGGCCTCACGCGAAGCGGCATTTCTCGCCAACAACTGGATTTTGCTGTTCTCGGCGTTTTTCGTGCTGTTCGCGACGATGTTCCCGACCTTGAGCGAAGCGGTGAAAGGGGAACGGCTGACGGTCGGCCCGCCGTTCTTCAACAAGTGGATGCTGCCGATCGGCCTGACCCTTCTCACATTGACCGGGGTCGGGCCGCTCCTGGCCTGGCGCCGCTCGACGATGACGAATATCGTCCAGCAATTCACGTGGCCGGTTGTGATGGGGGTCCTGACGGCGGCCGCGTTGTACGCCTTTGGCGTCCGCGTCTGGAGCTCGGGCCTGTGCTTTGCGTTGTGCGCGTTCTCAGCGACGACGATCACGCAGGAGTTCCTGCGTGGCGCGGGCGTCCGGCGGGCCGCCACCGGGACCGATCTGTTCACCGGCCTCGTGGGTCTCTTCGGCAGATCTCGCCGGCGCTACGCGGGATACATCGTCCACCTGGGAATCGTGGTGATGTTCCTCGGGTTCGCGGGTGAAGGCTTCAAGCAGGAAGAGCAGCTGCCGATGAAAGTCGGGCAGCAGACGACGGTCGGGCCATTTACGGTTCGCCACGACTCACTGCGTGTCACAGCCGACGCGCAGAAACAGATGGTCACCGGGCACGTCAGCGTCTTCGAGGATGGCAAGCTCGTAGGCGAGATGAGGCCAGCGCGCTGGTATTACGAGAAGCGTCCGGACGAGCCCACGACAGAGGTGGCGATTCGGCGGGCCCCGGCTGAGGATCTCTACATCGTGCTGACGACCGACTTCGATCCGGCGACGCAGACGGTGACCTACGCGATCACCGTCAATCCGCTCGTCAACTGGATCTGGCTTGGCTTCGGCATCCTGGCTATCGGCAGCATCATTTCGCTTCTGCCCGAGTCCATGTTCGCGGTTGCGATGGCGAAACTGCCGGAAGCGGCGGTGGCGACGATGCTGTTGTTGACGCTGATGCCGACTGCCGCGTTCGCGCAGCACATCGAGAATCCGCAGGCGATCCGGATCGCGCCGCGAACACAGCTCGAAAAGGAATTGCAAAGCGAGATCATCTGCATGTGCGGCACATGCGGACGCAAGCGGATCGGCGAATGCACGTGCGGCCTGGCAGCCCAGATGCGCGCCGAGGTGGCGCAGATGGTCTCGCAGGGGCGCTCGCGCGAGCAGATCTACGAGTTCTACATGGCGAAGTACGGAAGCCAGGAACCGCTGGCATCCCCGATCGACAAGGGGTTCAACCGGCTGGCGTGGCTGGTGCCGTATCTCGTCGGCGCGTCCGGCGCATTGATGCTGGGGATCGTCGCCGTCCGCTGGTCGCGGCGCGAGGAGCAGCCCGCCGAGATTTCTCAGGCGGCGCCTGGTGACGACGACCCGTCGATGCAGCAGAGACTGGACGATGAGCTCAGGGATCTCGATTGAGGAGGGCCGGCTGAAGCCGGCTACGTCTCCGGTAGAGGCCGGCCTCAGCCGGCCTGCCGACGGCTTTCAACCCTGGCACTTCTTCGTGCTCGCGTCGATCCTGCTGGCGACTGTCGCCGTCGTCGTCACCCGGCGTTCTTCACCCGAGCACCTGATCCTTCTCAGCTTCACCATCGCAGCCGCCGGTACGGTGGCGGCCGCACTGTACCGGATGGTGCTGCCGCTGATGTTCCGCAATCCGCCTGTCAGCGACGGTCCGTTCACGGAGCGGCGGCGGGCGGCGCTCGAACGGGACAAGATGCTGACGCTGAGGGCGATCAAGGACCTCGAGTTCGATCGTGCCATGGGGAAGTTGTCGCAGAAGGATTTCGACGAGATGTCGGCGCGGCTGCGGCAGCGCGCGCTGTCGCTGATGCGGCAGGTGGACCAGGACCGGCTTTACCGGGCGGTCGTCGAGAAAGATCTCGAAGAACGGATGAAAGGCCGGCTCCAAGGCCGGCTAGAGCCGGCCTCTACCGAATTGCCGGCCTGTGGCTGCGGGACGATCAACGACTCGGACGCGGTGTTCTGCAAGAAATGCGGCGCACGGTTGAGTGCCGCATGAGCCGGGCCGTCCTGACTCTCGTCCTCGTCGCCATCGCTGCATCCGCTGGCGCACAGCAAGCCGGTCCGCAGATGCCCGATCCCAGGCAGATGTCGGGCGTTCCCCTGCCGACCGGAGACTTGCCCGTCGGCACCATCACGGTCCGTGTGATCCGCGGGTCACTGTCGAATCCACTTCCCGGGCAACGCGTGGAGATCATCGGCGACGCGCAGGCGTCAGGCACGACGAATGAGAGCGGTCGTGCAGAGTTCCCGAACCTCCGGCCCGGCGCCACGATCCGGGCGACTGCTGTCGTGGATGGCGAGAAACTCGAGTCACAGCAGATCCAGATGCCGTCGGCCGGCGGCATCCGCGTGATGCTCGTCGCGACGGACCCCGAAGCAGAAAAACGCGCGGAACAGGACCGGGAGCTCGCGCGCGGACCCTCCCAGCGCGGCACCGTGGTGCTCGGGGATCAATCGCGCTTCGTCTTCGAGTTGGGGGACGAAGGACTGAACGTGTTCAACATCGTCCAGATTCTGAACACCGCGCGTGTCCCGGTGGAGCCCGTCAGTCCCGTGAGCTTCGAGCTGCCTGCCGGCGCCACGCACGCGGCGCTTCTCGAAGGCTCGTCGCCACTCGCCGCGGTGGTGGATGGCCGTGTGAACGTCAGAGGGCCATTCCCCCCGGGGATGACCCTCGTGCAGTTCGCCTACACGCTCCCGCTCGAGGGGAGTGCACTGACCGTCCGCCAGGTTGTCCCGGCTCCACTGGCGCAGCTGACAGTCATTGCGCAGAAGGTCGGCGGCATGCGGCTGGCATCGAGCCAGCTTGCGCAGCAGCGCGACATGAACTCGGAAGGACGGCTCTACATTCTCGGGCAGGGGCCCGCGCTGGCGGCCGGCGGTGCGGTCGAGTTCAGTTTTACCGGACTGCCGCATTCGCCCACGTGGCCGCGAAACGTCGCGTTGACGCTCGCGATTCTGGTCCTTGCAGGAGGCGCCTGGATCAGCGTGCGGCCCCATGGTGCACCGGCGCAGTCTCGCGATCGCGAGCGCCTGCACGAGCGTCGCGAGAAACTGTTCGACGAGTTGACCGCGCTGGAGGAAAGCCACCGCGACGGGCGGGTCGATCCCGCGGTGTACAGCTCGCGCCGCCAGCATCTGATCGCCTCGCTCGAGCGCATCTACGCGGCGCTTGACGAGGACGCCGCCGCCTAGTGCCGGGTCTCCGAGGTCCGGTGGCCTCAGCGGACTTCACGTCCCTGACTTTCCGCGACGTCACGCGGCATTTCGGCCGCCGCCGTGCGCTGCACCACGTCACCTTCACCTGCGAGGCCGGAGAGATCGTGGCCGTGCTCGGCGCGAACGGGGCGGGGAAGTCCACGCTGCTTTCGATTGCGGCCACGCTCCTCACCCCATCCGCCGGGAGCGTCCTGTATGGCGCGCAGAGCGCCCGCGACGGAGGGATCGCATTGCGGGGGCGCATCGGCGTTCTCGGCCACGATCTCTACCTGTATCCCGAACTCACCGCGGCGGAGAATCTGGCGTTCTTCGCGAGGCTCTACGGAATGGCGAACGTCGAGGCCGTCGTGTCCGCCTCGCTCACGCGCGCTGCCCTGCTGGAGTGCGCAGGCGAGCCAGTTTCGTCGTTCTCGCGCGGTATGCGGCAACGGCTCGCGCTCGAACGTGCCCTGCTGCATTCGCCCAGGCTGCTGCTGCTCGACGAGCCGTTCACCGGGCTTGACGACACAGCGTCCGGCGTCCTTCGAGAGCGGTTACTCGAGTCGAAACGCTCGGGCGCCATCGTCGTCGTCACCACCCACGACCTGGAGTCGATCGAGGCCCTCGTCGATACGGCCTTCGTGCTCACCGCCGGCCGCGCGGAGCCGCTGCGTGCCGGACCGGGATCCTTGCGCCAGCGCTATCGGAGTCATGTCGTTTCTTAGGACGGTCGCAGTCGTCATGCGGAAGGACCTGGTGGTCGAGACCCGCAGCATGGAAGTCGTGTACACCTCCGCGCTGTTCGCGGTTCTGTGCGTGCTGGTCTTCGCATTCGGGTTCGTGCAGGACGGGCGGGCCGACAGTGCGGCCGCTGCGGCGATCCTGTGGATCGCGATTGCGTTCGCCGGAACGCTGGCGCTCGCGCGCGTGTTCGACCGCGAACGCCAGAACGAGACGCTGCGCGCGATGCTGCTCGCTCCCGTGCCCCGCCCGGCGCTCTACGTTGGAAAACTGGCCGGCGTCCTGACGCTGCTGCTCGTCGTCGAAGCGCTGGTGGTTCCGCTGGTCGCGCTCTGGTTCCAGGCCGCCCTGTTCCGTCATGCGGCCTTGATGGCCGGGTTGATCCTCGCCGGATCTACGGGATATGCCGCCGTCGGAACATTGTTCGCCGCCATGCTGGCGCGCTCGCGCAGCCGCGCCAGCCTGCTGCCGTTGCTGCTTTATCCGATTACCATTCCCGTGATCATTGCCGGCGTCCGGGGCACCGCGGCGCTCCTGCAGCCGGACGCCGACCTGCCGGTCGCGCGCGCGTGGCTCATGATGCTGGTATCGTTCGACGCGGTGTTCATAACGCTGTCGCTGTGGCTGTTCGAGCCCACCATGACCGAGTAACCGATGAAACGTCTATTCCCTCTGCTCGTGGTCCTGTGCATCGCGATGTTCGCCTACGCGCCGTTTCTCATCGTCAACGCGCCGTATGAATCGACCATGGGGCTGGTGCAGAAGATCTTCTACTTCCACGTACCGGCAGCGTTGACCATGTTCCTGTCGGCGTTCGTGGCGTCGATTGCCGCGGCTGTATTTCTGTTCGGACGAAAGCCGGGCGCCGACCGCATTGCCGTGTCGGCGGCAGAGCTCACCGTACTCTTCGGTCTCGTCGTGCTCATCACAGGCCCGCTGTGGGCGCGCAAGGCGTGGGGAGTCTGGTGGCAATGGGACGCCAGGCTGACCTCCACGCTTGTGATGTGGCTGGTGTTTCAGTCGTACCTGCTGCTGCGCCGCTACGGCGGACCCGGATCCGACAAGCTGTCGGCAGCGGTCGCGGTCTTCGGCGGCGCCCTCGTTCCGTTCGTCTACTGGTCGGTGAACATGTGGCGGACGGTGCATCCCACGACGAGCGTGGTGCCCACCCTCGATGCGTCGATGCGCGGCCCTTTCTACTTCTGCCTGCTCGCGTTTTTCCTTCTATACGCGCTGCTGCTCGCTGCGCGGACCATGCTCGAGGCGCACCGCGCGCGCCTCGAGGCGCTCTATCTCGGACTCGAGGACTGATGAGAACGCTTCTGATCCTGTTGCTGCTGTCCGGCCCAGGCCTGCTTGCGCAAACATCCCAGCCGCAGGCGCAGGAGGGATTCGTACCGGTCGATCAGCTCCCCGACCAGGAGCAGCTCCCGGCGACACCGCTCGTCGCCGCCGCGTACGGCGTGGCGTGGGGGGTGGTATTCACTTATATCTGGTTCCTGTGGCGGCGGCTGGGGCGTGTCGAGCGCGACCTGGCGGAGGTGGCGCGCCGCATGAAGAGCGGGGCCGGCCAATGATCGACGGGATGACCTCCGCCCACTTCATCTTCATCCCGTCGGTGCTGCTGGTGGGGATCGTGATCGGATGGATTCTTGGATCCCGGGCGGCCCGCGACGCTTACGCGATGGAGTTGAATCGCAGAGAGGAACGCGCCAACCGCGCCGTCAGCGGCCGATCGCCAGGCGCTGGGCGAGGCTGAGGGGAAGTCCTGCGTCGAGGATGCGGCGCTGCGCCGCAT
>JACDCA010000162.1 GCA_013694635.1 Acidobacteriota bacterium
GAGCCAGCCGCAGCAGATCGCCCTCCAGAAGTTCCGCGCTGTCCTGTACGGCGATCACCCGTACGGTCGCGTGTTCCCGACCGACACGATGATCCAGGGTTTCACCACCGAGCAGGCGCGGAAGTTCTATACCGTGAGTTATGGCGCGTCACGGTCGCGGCTCTACGTGGTGGGGCAATTCGACGCGTCGGCGGTCGAGGCGACGATCCGAAAAGCGTTCGCCGGATGGAAAAAGGGGACGCCAGCGGTCCCACAGCCGCCGAAGCCGGCCACGAAACGCGCGGTCTACCTCATCGACCGGCCGGAGGCGCCGCAGTCGACGATCATCCTGGGAGTGCCTGCGGTCGATCCGTCGCACGCCGACTTCGTGGCCCTGACGGTCATGGACGCGCTGCTCGGCGGCGCCTTTGCCTCGCGCATCACCAAGAACATCCGCGAGGACAAGGGCTACACCTACTCCCCCTACAGCGAGCTGTCCACACGCTATCGCGACACCTACTGGGCGCAGAATGCCGATGTGACGACGGCGCAGACCGGCCTGTCGCTGAAGGAGATCTTCGCCGAGATCGACCGGTTGCAGCAGGAGCCGCCGTCGGACGCCGAACTGAGAGGCATTCAGAACTACCTCGCAGGCACGTACATCCTTCAGAACTCCAGCCGCGGAGGGATCACGGCGCAGTTGCAGTACGTGGATCTGCACGGCCTGCCAGCGTCATATCCGAACACGTACGTGAAGCAGGTCTACGCCGTGACACCGCAGCGCGTCACGGAGGTTGCGAAGAAATACCTGCAGGACGATCAGGCCACCATCGTCGTCGTCGGCGACCGCAAAATGATCGTAGATCAGCTGAAACCGTACGGGACGATCATCGATAAGTAGGCTCGATGAGCCGATGAGCCGATTGGCCGATGCCCTTTACGGCAGATTCGCGGGGAACAGGACGTTGAACAGCAGCTTGAACGTGCCGTGGGGCTGGGCGCGGTGCAGGATTTCGGCGCCGTAGAGCAGGACGCGGCCGCGACCGACGGTTGCTTCGGCGGCGATCACCCCTTTCTCGAGATACTTCTGACCCCAGGCCCAGCCGCTCCGGAGCGGCGTGGCCGTGTCGAAGGTCGCAATCGCGCGAACTCCTTCGCCGGTGATGCGGAACACAGGGCTGCTATCGAAGAAAAAGTCCGTCTGCTGGTTCATGCCGGCGGCGGCGGGATGCTTAATGTCGACTTTCGCGGACAGCACTGAGCCCGGGACGAAAAATCTCGAACGCGGCAGCGGCTTGCCGTCCTCGACCAGATGGTTTTCGACGGGAAGCTTGAAGTGCGCGGCAATGTTCGCCGCGGAGCTGCCGATGGCGACGATCGTCCCTCCGGCTTCCACGAACTCGCGCAGTTGCGGGATCGTCTTGTCCGCGGTCATGCGCCCGAGGTGCTCGTGGTACTCGGCCGGCACATCCGCCTCCGTCAACTCACGCGCTTGTCCGCCTGGTGTTGCGCCGCGTCCGCCGCGTCCGGTCCCGCCAGCAGCAGTCGCCGACGGGATCGCGCCGTCCACGAAAATCAGGACGTCGTACTTCGTATTGAGGTTGCCCGCATCGAGCTCTCGCGCGAACACGCGCGAGAACGGAAACTCGAACTGCTCGAGGATCCATCGCGTCCATCCGGAGGGCATCGATCCGCCGTACTGATCCCAGAGGCCGACCCGCGCCCGCGAGAGGCGCGGCGGTGCCGAGACGAAATCAGTTTTTACCGGCTGAAAGCTGACCCCCAGCTCCGCGGCGATCTTCTGCAGCTTCGTGATCGTGGCGGTGGACGGCGCCACCATGAAGTCGGCGCCGACTGCGGACACCTGCTCGCCGAGCGCGAGGAGGCGGTTCACCGCGCGGAAGGCGTCGTTGGTCACCCGGCTCAGCGTGTAGCCCGTCGCATCCTCCAGGGTTCCGACGCGTCCCTGCGGCGGGCGGACGTTCCAGGCCGGCACGCGTTCGAACGGCCCTGTGAACGGGTCGAGCATGCGGTCGAACTTCACCCCCATCTGGAAGGCGAGCGTCCACCCGGCGTTGTCGTAGGGGGGCGTCGGCGGCGCACCCGGATACGGGATCACATTCGGATGATCCTGCGGTTCGAACATATCGAGGACGTGTGGACGGAACGCCTGCGCCGTGAACACGACGAACGAACCGGCCGGATATTTCTTGTCGGCGACGGTGAAGTCGGTCGTCGCGCGGTGAACGGTCACGTTGACCTCGCGTAGCGCGTTGACGAACTTGACCGCCGTCGGGAAGTCCGGCTGATCTGCCGGAATGATGTAACCGCGCGGATCCCGCAGCTTCGCCGTGCGCAGGTCCTCCCACGTGACGCCTTCCTTCAGCCTCGACGGCGCCGGCGTCCAGGCGTCCTCGCTGCCGCGCTGAATCGCACGCTGGCCCATCTTGTAAATGTTGAACAGGAGGTGCTCGCGGTTTCGCGATGCGTAGTCGAGCACGGCGCGATTGAACGAGAGTGAGTAGTCAACCGATTGCCAGAATTTCCACTCCTGGGGCGCGATGGGATACGGGTGATCGCGGTTGGGCAGCTGTCGTTGCGGGACGAACGGGATCCGCATCGGCGTCGGGCTGCCGATGGTCTCCGTGAGAATGGCGATGATGTTGTGGAAGTTCCCGGTATTGCGGATACCGCCGTTCCACCAGCCGTCGTAGGCGCCTCCGGATGCCATCGTTGCGCCCGGCTTTCCCTCGGCCGCTAGCCGCTGGTGCATGTGCGTGCCCACGGCCTGCAGGCCGAGGATCAGCAGTGGATCGAGGTTGTAGTTATACGGATCCCGCTGCGGAGAGGACCAGACCACCGTGCCGGCCGGTCCGCTCTGATGATGGTTGTACAGGATCTGCGGAAACCAGTCGTGGTACAGGACGCGGTTGATGTTTTCCGTCTCCACCTGCGTGGACGCGAAGAAATCGCGGTTGTTGTCGTGCCCGATGTACTTCTGGTAGAGCCGCGGGAGCCCTGACAGCGTTCGCAGGGCCGGATCCTCGGTTCGCATGTACCAGTCCGCGACGAGATCATTACCGTCCGGGTTCGCGTGCACGAAGAGGATGACGCAGTCCTCGAGGAACCGCATCGTTTCATCGTCGGTGCGGTTCACCATCTCGAAGATCATCTGCGTGAGCTGCTGCGCGCCGAGCGTCTCGGTGGCGTGCAGCCCGCCGTCGATCCACACGACGGCTCTCCCTTCCCTTGCGACCAGACGAGCCTGCTCGTCGGTCAGCCCTTCGGCGAGGGCGAGGCGCCGCGAGAGCTCCTTCAGCCGCGCAAGGCGCTTGTGGTTCTGCGGCGAGGTCACGATCGCCATCAGCTGCGGCCGGCCTTCGGCGGTCTTGCCGATTTCCTGCACCACGAGCCGGTCCGACTGCGTGTCGAGCTTTCTCCAGTACTCCGAGATTCGTTTGTAGTTGGCGAGTAAATAGTCGTCGCCGAGGTTGAAACCGAAATGTTCCTTCGGCGTGCTGATTCTGATCTGCGCCGCGACCGTGACCGTGGCAACGACAATCGAAAGGAGGGAGATGACGCCCCTCGCCATCTGGTGCATCGCCGAAGTATAGCTGGGGGGTGAGGGATGGGGGATGAGGGAGGGGGGATAAGGGATGCGGGACGAAAGACGGGATGGGCCGCGTGAGCGGCTGGGGCTTGAAGCTGGGAACTGGAAGCTGGAAGCTGGAAGCTCGCAATCCGTTTATGATGCGGCCATGATTCGTGACGCTGTTGCGGCTGCGCTCTTTCTGGCGGTGGTGATGACGCTCGGCGATTACGTATGGGCGGCGCTGAAGCTGCCGCACGTGGCGGCGTACGGGATCGTGCACGGCGCGGTCATGTGTCTCTGCTTCGGCCTGGTGATCGGCTGGCGCACCGGTCGCGTGGCTTCCGGCGCAGCCGCGGGTCCGGTCATCGGCGTCCTGGCGGCGCTCGTCTTCTATGCGCTGGCCGGGTTTCTCCGGTACTCCGCGATGCTGCCGGCGTGGATGACGTTCTGGATCCTGTTCGCGTTTCTCCAGCAGTGGCTGTCGCCGAACGAGTCTCTCAAGCGAGCCACGGTGCGTGGTATCACCGCGGCCGTTCTTTCGGGCGTCGCGTTCTACGCGATCTCCGGCATCTGGACGCGCGGGTCTCCCGGCTACCACGTCAACTTCGCCGCGTGGTTCGTCGCATTCCTCCCGGGTTTTCTCGCGCTGTTCTGGGGCCGCAAGTCCTAGGACCTGGCGTATACTGCGTTCGTTCACGGCCGCGACGCGCGGCCGATCACGGTGACCCGGCACGGCGACCGGGAGGAGTTCGATGACACGTAGCACACCCGCCACGCTTCCACCGTCACACGCAGTCCACGTCAGACTGATCGAATCCTCCGCGAGCGAGATGCGGCTCGCCGAAGCACGCACGTTCGTCCGCGATCGCGCGGAGCATGCCGACGTGCTGCTGGTCGCGGGATCGCGCGGTGCGGCCGACGATCTTGCCCGGTCGATCGCGCGGGAGAGCGGCGCAACGATCGGCCTGCACCGCTCGAGTCTGACGCAACTCGCTGCCCGTCTCGCTGCGCCGGCGCTTGCCGCGGACGGCCGGTCGCCGGCAACGGCCCTCGGTTCTGAGGCCATCGCCGCGCGGGCCGCCTTCGAAGCGCACAAGACACATTCACTGGGGTATTTCGAGCCGGTGGCGCGCACCCCCGGTTTCCCGCGCGCGCTCGCGCGCACGCTCCAGGAGCTCAGGCTCGCGGACGTCCGAGCCGCACGCCTCGCCACACTTCCGCTCGGCGGCCGCGACCTCTCCGTCCTGCTCGAAAAGTTCGAGGAACAGTTTGTCGCCGCGTCGTCCAGCGACCGCGCGACGCTCTTTCAGCGCGCCACCGAGGTCCTGCGATCGCGGGCGCCGGATCCCCTGACCCCCGCACTGCTGTTGCTCGACGTTCCCATGGACTCCCACCTCGAGTTCGAGTTCGTACGCGCGCTGATCGGCGCGTGTCCCGCGGTGCTCATCACCGTCCCCTTCGGCGACATCAAGGCCCTCGAGCGGCTGGAGCGGGCAGGCATGACGCCCGAGGTGCTCGTCCAGGAGGGAGAGTCCGATCTCGTCGCGCTCCGCCGGTTCATGTTCGCGAAGTCCACACTCAGGGAGCGGGAGGCCGCCGGTGACGTCCGGTTCTTCTCCGCGCCCGGGGAGGGGCGGGAGTGCGTCGAGATCGCGCGCCGGATCCTCGACGAAGTGCGCGCCGGCGTTCGCTTCGACGAGATTGCGGTCTTCGTCCGTTCGCCGGAGCGTTATGCCGGTCTCCTCGAGCACGCGTTTCGCCGCGTTCGATCCGCCGAGGCCGTCGAGGCATCAGCGTCCGACGTCAAACGCCCCGCCGGAATCCCTGCATGGTTCGAACGTGGAACCCGCCGCCCGCATCCCGCCGGCCGGGCCTTTCTCGCCATCCTCGCGTGCGCGGGCGAGAAGCTGTCCGCGCGCCGCTTCGCTGAGTACCTTTCACTGGCGCAAGTCCCCCCACTCGACGGCTCCCGCCCGGAGTTCTCGTTTATCGTTCCCGACGACGAGGTCCTCGAAAGTTTCCGTGAGCCGGATCTGGGCACGTCACACGTCAGCATGTCGCCCGTCAGCACGTCGCACGTGGAGGATGCGGTCGTCGACGGCTCACTGCGCGCGCCGTGGAAGTGGGAAGCGCTCATCGTCGAATCCGCCGTCATCGGCGGCGACCCGAAACGATGGCGGCGGCGGCTCGACGGTCTCGACAGCGAGTATCGGATCAAGATCCAGCGAGAAGCGAAAGATGACCCCGAGAGCTCGCGATTGGCGCGCCTCGAGCGCGACAGAGACGACCTGCGACACCTCCGGACGTTCGCCCTGCCGATCATCGACGAGATCGCCTTCTGGCCCAGCCACGCGACCTGGGGGGAATGGCTGGACCGTTTCGAAGCGCTGGCGCCGCGAATCCTGCGATATCCCGACCGCGTGATCAAAGTGATCGGCGCGCTTCGGCCGATGACCGCCATTGGTCCGGTCACGCTCGACGAAGCGCGCGACGTGATTTCCCACCGTTTGCTGCAGCTCGAGCAGGAGCCTCCGAAGTCGCGGTACGGGCGCGTCTTCGTTGCCAGCCCTCAGCAGGCGCGCGGACGAACGTTCCGCGTCGTATTCGTTCCCGGCCTTGCGGAGCGGATGTTTCCGCAGAAGCCGCACGAGGACCCGATGATGCTCGACGCCGAGATGCGGAAGCCGCTCGGCGCCGACCTCGCCGATCAGGAGGACCGCGGTCAGGCGGAGCGCCTCCTGTTGAGGCTCGCCGTGGGGGCGGCGACCGAACGGCTGTGGCTTTCGTACCCCAGAGTCGAGATCGCCGAGTCGCGGCCGCGCGTCCCGTCCTTTTACGCGCTCGACATCGTGCGCGCGATCACGGGACGCATTCCGAATCACGAGGACCTGCAGGAGCGCGCGGCGACGGAAGGCGGGGCGAGCCTCGCCTGGCCATCACCGGA
Organism: Acidobacteriota bacterium; assembly: GCA_013694635.1. Classification (GTDB taxonomy): domain Bacteria; phylum Acidobacteriota; class Vicinamibacteria; order Vicinamibacterales; family 2-12-FULL-66-21; genus JACDCA01. Next base: position 6,516 of record JACDCA010000162.1, read on the forward strand.
ACGGGCGGACGTCGCGATCGATGACCTGGAGCATGACCTCGCCGTCCTGCGCGGGCTGTTGCAGGCCGATGGCGCCAGCGTCCGCGGCCAGGCGCACTACCTGCTTCGACTCAACGACTGCCTCAAGCGCTCGGTCACCGCGCGCTGGGGTCGGGCGCGATCGCAGTGGACGCCGTTCGATGGCGTGACTCGCGTGACGAGTCTGACCAAACCGATGCTCGACTCGCAGCGTCTCGGCGCGCGGCCGTACTCGCTGTCTGCGCTCCAGAAGTTCTCGTCCTGCCCGTACCAGTTTCTGCTGTCGGCGATCTACCGGCTCGAACGCGCCGAAGAACCGGAACCCCTGCAGAAGCTCGATCCGCTGACGCGCGGCGCGCTTTTTCATGACGCGCAAGCCGAGTTCTTCCGGGCGCTGAAGCGGGAGGCACGTCTCCCCGTGACTGCTGTCAGCCTGCCCGCCGCGCTCGAGACGCTCGACCGGGTGATGACCGAGGTCGCGTCGCAGTATCACGAGCGCCTGGCGCCCGCCATCGAGCGTGTCTGGCGCGATGAGATTGCCGACATCGCGAAGGACCTGCGGGTCTGGGTGCGCCGGCTGCCCGATGCCGGCGACTGGCTGCCGACGTATTTCGAATACAGCTTCGGCTTGAGCGACGAAGGCCGCGACCCCAACAGCCGCGAGGAACCCGTCCTCGTCGACGGCCGCTTCAAGCTGCGCGGCTCCATCGATCTCGTGGAACAGAAACAAGGGGCAGAGATCTACCGCGTCACCGATCACAAGACCGGCAGGAACCGGACGACGTGGAAGACCGTCATCGGCGGCGGCGCGATTCTGCAGCCCGTGCTCTATAGCCTCGCGGCGGAGCAGGCCCTCCAGGCCCCCGTCACGTCGGGACGCCTGTTCTACTGCACGGCGCCCGGAGGATTCACCGATCACGAAATCCCGATCAACGACGCCAACCGCCGTGCGGCGCTCGAAGCGCTCGAGATCGTCGATCGCGCGATCGAGCTTGGATTCCTGCCGGCGGCCCCCGCCGACCGCGCGTGCGCCTGGTGCGACTTCCGCCCGGTCTGCGGTCCGCACGAGGAGCAACGCGTCGCTGTGAAACCTGCCGACAAACTGGGGGACCTCGACGCCCTGAGGGATATGCCATGAACAGCAACCGCGAACCACAGAGACACAGAGGACACAAAGCTCTTTTTGTTAAGAAGGAAGTCTGTGTTCTCTGTGCCTCTGTGTTGTTCCCCGGCAGCGTTCGATGAAGGCCCGACTCGCGGACCAGGAGGCTCGGGACGTCATCTCCAACGCGCTCGACGAAACGGTCGTCGTCGAGGCGGCCGCCGGCACCGGCAAGACCACCGAGCTCGTCAAGCGGATCCTCAGGATTCTTTCCACGGGCCGTGCCGAGGTGCGCGCCATCGTCGCGGTCACGTTCACCGAGAAGGCGGCGGGGGAGTTGAAGCTGCGTCTGCGAGAGGCGCTCGAACGGGAGCGGACGGGCGCTGACGGTGAGGTGAAGCAGCGGCTCGACATCGCGCTCGCACGCCTCGAGGAGGCGCACGTCAGCACGATCCATGGGTTCTGCGCGGAACTGCTCCGCGAGCGTCCGGTCGAGGCCCACGTCGATCCGCTGTTCACCGTGCTCACCGAAGGGCAGGCGGAGCGGTTATTCGACGAAGCCTTCAGTGGCTGGATCCAGGCGCAGCTGGCAGATCCTCCCGAGGGGATCCGGCGGGCGCTGCGGCGGTCGGTGTGGTCGGGGTACAACCGGACCTCGCGTGCGGATGGACCGATCGACCGCGTGCGTCGCGCAGCATGGGAGCTGGCGCAATGGCGTGATTTCCAGGCGCCGTGGACGCGCGGGCCATTCGATCGCGACGGCGACATCGACCGGCTGATCGTCGAGCTTCATGACTTCGCCGCGCTGACCGCGAAGCCGTCGTACGCGAAAGACAACCTGTTTCTCGATACCGCAGCCGCGCGGCATCTGAACCAGGAGATCGCGCTCCATCAATCCTTCGGTCATGAGGATTACGACGGCTGGGAAGCGCGGTTCGTCGATCTCTCCCGGGACCGGAACTTCTCGAAGGCACGTCACGGCCGCGGGCCTGGTTATGGCGCGGGAGTAACGCGCGACGCGGTGCTCGCGGCCTTCGAGAGTCTTCGCAGTCACCTCGATCAGTTCCGCATGGCTGCGGACGCCGACCTCGCCGCGTCGCTGCAGCAGGAGCTGCGCACCGCCATCGTGCGGTATGAAGATCTGAAGCGGCGAGCCGGCGCTCTCGACTTTCTCGATCTTCTGCTCGAGGCGCGCAATCTCGTCCGCAATAACGCCGCCGTGAGGCAGGGGTTTCAGCGCCGGTTCACGCACATGTTCGTCGACGAGTTCCAGGATACCGATCCCCTGCAGGCGGAGCTCCTGCTGCTGCTTGCGTCCGCCGATCCCGCAGCAACCGACTGGCGCACAGTGGCCCCGGCCCCCGGACGCCTCTTCATCGTCGGCGACCCGAAGCAGTCGATCTACCGCTTTCGACGCGCCGACGTCGGCATCTACCGCGAAGTGTGCGAGCGGCTGGAGAAGTCCGGCGCGAGGATCGTCAAGCTGACGACGAGCTTCCGCAGCGCGCCGGAGATCCAGGCCTGCGTCAACGCCGCCTTCGCACCGGTCATGACCGGGGACACGTTTACGCTGCAGGCCTCATACGTGCCCCTCTCGCCATTTCGCCAGGGCCATCCCAGGCAGCCGGCGGTCGTTGCGCTGCCGGTACCGAAACCGTATGGCATGCGGAACATCTCCGCGGTCGCCATCGAATCATCGCTGCCGGACGCCGTCGGCGCGTACGTCGACTGGCTCGTGAACGACAGCAGATGGAAGGTAACCGAACGCACAGGCGACAAGCCGGTGCCGTTGCAGGCACAGCACATCTGCATCCTGTTCCGGCGTTTCATCTCGTTCGGCGATGACGTGACGATGCCCTACGCGCATGCGCTCGAGGCGCGCGGGGTCAAGCACGTGCTCGTCGGCGGCAAGACGTTTCACGAGCGGGAAGAGGTCGAATCCCTCCGCGCTGCACTCGCGGCGATCGAATGGCCGGACGATGAGCTGTCGGTGTTCGCCACGCTGCGGGGGCCCTTGTTTGCGATCGGCGACGAAGAGCTGCTTGACTGGAGGCAGCGGTACGGCAGATTCCTGCCGACCTTTGTGCCACAGGATGCGCGCGAGAATGCAGCGGTTCGCCCGATTGTCGATGCCCTCGGCATCCTCAAGTCGCTGCACCGCGAGCGCAATCGGCTTCCGGCGGCTGACACCATCCACAAGCTGCTGCATGTGACGCGTGCACATGTGGGGCTGGTGCTGCGTCCGGCCGGAGAGCAGGCGCTTGCGAACGTGCTGCACGTCGCCGAGCTTGCACGGCAGTACGAGGCCAACGGGGGAATTTCGTTTCGGGGGTTCGTCGACGAGTTGCGGATTGCGGCAGAAACCGCCCAGGCGGCTGAAGCGCCGATCCTCGAAGAGGGGAGCGACGGCGTGCGGATGATGACTGTCCATAAGGCGAAAGGGCTGGAGTTCCCGGTCGTCATCCTCGCCGACGTGACCTGCCGGTTGTCGCGCACCGACGCGGGGCGATGGATCGACGGCGCGAACAACAGGTGTGCGCTGAAGATCGGCGGCTGGGCGCCGATCGACCTCCTGCTCCATGACGCGGAGGAGTCCGCGCGCGACAAGGCGGAGTCCGAACGCCTCACATACGTTGCCGCCACCCGCGCTCGCGATCTGCTCGTGGTGCCTACCATTGGCGACGGCCCATACGAAGGGGGGTGGCTCGATCCGCTGACATCCGCCATCTATCCGCCCGACGCGCAGCGCCGCAGTCCGCAGCACGCCGAAGGCTGTCCGCCGTTCCGATCGAAGGATTCGGTGCTCAACCGCCCCGGCATGGACCCTGCGCGTCAGACAACCGTCGCGCCGGGGTCGTTTGTGTTCGCACCCCGCACCGAGCACTCCGCACCGAGCACTGAGCACTCCGCACTGATCAC
>JACDCA010000173.1 GCA_013694635.1 Acidobacteriota bacterium
GGCTGGCGCCTCCTGCGGAGGTCTGAGCGAGGATCGCCACCGGTCCGCCGTCCGCGGGCACCTTTTTCAGCGTGCCCGTTGCGGAGAACACGATCCACCGGCCGTCCGGCGAAAACGCGGGCCCCACCACCGCGGCCCCCTCCGTTCCCGGCAGGGCGCTTGCCTCGTCGCGGTCCATCCGCCTGACGAAGATCTGGTTTTTCCCCGCAATCTGCCCGACGAAGGCGACCTAACTGCCGTCGGGGGATAATACAAAGCCGCCAGTGAGACTTTCCGCCGGGGCAATCGGCAGCGACAACCTCGCCAGCGCGGCCGGTGCCTGCCGTTGCCTGCCGCGGGTCAGCATCCAGGTCGACAGGGCCCCCAGCAACAGCGCCGTGACGACGAGCGCGGCGACGAGGCGCGCGCTGATGCCGGTCCGGTGCAGCGTGTCGGGCGCCGAGTCTGCGACCGGCGCCTCCAGCGCAATGCGCGCTTCGCCGATCGCCTGCAACCGCTTGCGCGGATCTTTCTCGAGGCAACGGCGAAGCAGAGTACCGACGGCGCGGTGGGCTTCGGCGGGCAGCGTCGTCCAGTCCGGCTCGCGGGACACGATCGCCGACAGCGCGTCGGTCATCGTCTCACCCTCGAACGGCCGGACGCCCGTCAGCATTTCGTAGAACACGACACCGAACGCCCAGATGTCGGCGCGGCGGTCCACACTCTTTCCGCGTGCCTGTTCCGGTGACATGTACGCCGCTGTGCCGAGGATCACCCCCATCTGCGTCATCGCCGGCGAAGTGACGGTCGGCTCGAAGTTCGGCCCTTGACGGCTGGTGTCAGCAGGGCCAAAGCCCTGCGCTACGCCGGTAATCGCCTTCGCCAAACCGAAGTCCAGCACCTTCACGGTGCCGTCGGCGCGGACCTTGATGTTCGCGGGCTTCAGATCGCGATGGACGATCCCGCGCTCGTGCGCCGCTTCGAGCGCTTCGGTAATCTGCCTGGCGATTGGGAGGGCTTCGTCGAGTGGAATTGCACCGCGCGAGATGCGCTGCGAAAGGTCGTCCCCTTCGACCAGTTCCATCGCCAGCGCCGGCGGCGTCTCGATGACGCCAAAGACCTGCGCGATGTTGGGATGGTTGAGGGCCGCGAGCGACTGGGCTTCGCGATCGAATCGCGCCAGCCGATCCGGATCCGCCGCGAACAGCTCGGGCAGCACCTTGATCGCCACGTCGCGCTGCAGCTTCGTGTCGCGGGCGCGATACACCTCGCCCATGCCCCCGGCGCCGATGGCGCCGAGGATCTCGTAGGGGCCGACGCGCGTCCCAGGCGATAGGCTCATTGCTTCGGCAGCTTCGCTTTCAGCTCCTCGAACCAGTTGAGGACGACGCGGATTTCCACGGCCGAATATCCAGGCCCCTCTTCGAGCGGGTTCACCAGACCGAGGATCCGCCCGTCCGGCATGATGTCGTACTGGGCGCGGAACGCCGGCGACTCGGAGCGGAAATTTCGCGGGACCGGGACTGGACTGCCGAACGCGAACGTCGGCGAAGTACGCACCGGGACGCTCTCGAAACTTCCTGGACGCGGGGTGTAGAGGATCTCCTTGCCATCCGCCGACCAGAGCGGGTGGTGAGGATCGTCGCCGGGCTTTTCCAGCAGCTGGTACCGGGCGGTCGTTGGCGGGAATGGCTGGACGAAGAGCGTGGCGACGGACCCGCCCTGACGTGTGGCGTACGCCAGCCAGCGTCCGTCGCGAGACATCCGGGCGCCGGCCGGAACCGTGGATTGCACGCCGCCAATCGGCGCGACGCTCTTGTCGCCCAGAGACAGCGCCCAGAGCGAGTAATCGGCCCCCTTCAGAGCGGTAAAGATCAACGTTCGTCCATCGGATGAACAGTCATCGGGAATGTGCTCGACTCCCTGCTCCGGCTTCGTCAGCCGCTCTGCTACGCCGTTGGGATTGGCCTCCTGCCAGAAGATGGCGAGGTCGCCTCCATCACGGTTCGATTGAAACGCGAGCCGTTTCGGGCCGCACCAGACCGGCAGCCTGTCTCTGCCGCCAAACGTCACCCGCTGAATTGCCGACGTCGCGTCGAGGTCGTACACGAGAATGGCTGCATCAGCGCCCTCGATGCCAACTGCGACGCGCGTGCCGTCAGGGGAAACCCGCGGTGATTCGAATGCGGTCGGTGGCAGCTTGAGCGGCGCGCTGGTCCCCTTGCGATCCACGAGCGTGACATCATACCGATCTGACACAGCACCAGGCGGGCCCGGCACGTAAGCCAAGAGCCCGGTCGACGACACGGCGAACTGGGCTGAAGCGGACGCGCCGATCGGCGCACGCCGTACTCCCTCCAGAATGGACACCCGCGGACCGCTGATAGTCAGCGTCCGCGGATCGAATCGCACGACGAAGAGGGTGCCGCCAACCATGTAAACCAGGTGATTCGATGCGAGGATCCGCGCATCGCCTCCACCCGACAACAGAACTGTGCGCTTTCCGGTGCGAAGCGACTGGACGACGATATCTGCGCTATCCCAGCGATTCAGCGCGTTGCCGCTCGAGAGCGTGAACAGCAGGTGCTCGCCGTCGGGGAGCAGGTGCGGCCCGTGCGCCCGCTGGTTTTTCTCGACCGTGACGACGGTTTCAGTCTTCCCGCCGCTTGCCAGCATACGCAGGATGCCCTCCGGGCCCTGGCCAGCGAAGATTTCGTCACCCGTCCAACTGAGGCCATACGGA
>JACDCA010000188.1 GCA_013694635.1 Acidobacteriota bacterium
AGCCTCCAGCCCTTACCCGGTAGGCCCACTCTCCCCCGGCTTGGCGTCGGGCGTGTAGCGGTCGTGCAGGTCCACGGGCTGCGATTTACGCATCCGCAGGTTGATCATCTCCACGAACACCGAGAACCCCATCGCAAAGTAAATGTAGCCCTTGGGGATGTGATGCTCGAAGCCTTCGAGCAGCAGCGACAGGCCGATGAGAAGGAGGAAGCTGAGCGCCAGCATCTTGACCGTGGGGTGCTTGTTCACGAACGCACTGATCGGCTCCGCCGACACCATCATGATCGCCACCGCGATGATGACTGCCGCGACCATGACCCACAGCTCGTCGACCATCCCCACGGCGGTGATGACCGAGTCGAGTGAGAACACGATATCGAGCAGCATGATCTGCATGATGACGCTGGCAAAAGACGCTGCGACGCGTTTGGAGGCGTGCCCCTCTTCACCTTCGAGCTTGTCGTGGATCTCGTAGGTGCTCTTACCCATGAGAAACAACCCGCCAAGGATCAAGATCAGGTCGCGTCCGGAGATTTCAGTGCCGAGGATGGTGAACCACGGCGCCGTCAGGCGGATGATCCAGGCCAGCGAGAATAGCAGCAGCACCCGTGTGACCATGGCGCCGAGCAGCCCGATCCGCCTCGCGCGCGGCTGCTGATCGGCGGGCAGCTTCCCCGACAGGATCGAAATGAAGATGACATTGTCGACGCCGAGGACGATCTCGAGAAACGTGAGGGTCCCCAGTGCGATCCAGATCTGCGGGTCTGTCAACGAGTCGATCACTTCACCATCCTGCGCTGGATGTCGAGGCGCAGTTCCGCCCAGCCTCCAGCTTCGAAGTAATGCACCTTGAGAGTGTGCACGCCGCCGCCGAGCGGCACGGCGTCCACCCTCGATTCATGCGGCACGCAGGCGTCGAGGACGAGCTTGCCATCCACCCACACGCGCGCGCCATCATCCGAGATTACCCGTATCGACCTTTACCGTCTCGCCCGACGTTATCTAGATCCCGAATACCTCAGGATCCCACGTCAATCCCAGCTCCGAGGGAGGCGCCATGTAGCCCACCAGGGCGGACGCCGCGACCACCGCGGGGCTCGCGAGATAGCCTTCCCCGCCGAGCCCCATGCGGTTCTGCCAGTTGCGGTTGAAGGACGTAATGGCGCGCTGACCCGGGCTGAGGGCGTCGGGGCCCTGGCCGAAGCAGGGACCGCACCATGACTGCCGGATCTGGCCGCCGACCGAGCGAAATACCTCGGCGATCGATTCCCCTCCGAGCCTCGGATCCGACACCTCGATCTGGCGGCCGACGCCGCCAGAACCCGGGAAGACGGCAAAGTCGCGCTCCACTCTCTTCACGCCCTGCGCGCGCGCCGCACGGAGAACGAACGCGGCTTGCAGCAGGTCGTCGTAGGAGCCATTGGTGCACGATCCGATCATCGCCTTGTCGAAGGTGATCCGCTCGCGCGCAACTTCGTCCGCGGGATAGGCATTGCCGGGGCTGAACGGTTTGGCGATCATCGGGCGCACGTCGCCAAGCTCCAGCGATTCGTCGATCTCGAACCTGGCGCCCTCGCCCGGAGCGAACGACGGGTACGGCAGCTCGGTGATGCCCTTTCGGCGATACCAATCGGAGGTGATGTCGTCGGGCGCGAAGATTCCGTTGAGCGCCTCCGCTTCCGCCATCATGTTCGCGATCGTGTTGCGATACGCGATCGGCAGCTGATTGTCGGCATCGACGAGTTCGACCGACATGCCCTGCGACTGGTTCGCGCCCCACCGGCGCAGCAGTTCGAGGACGATGTCCTTGCCGCCGACCCAGGGCTGGAGCCGGCCGCGAAACACGACGCGGCGCTGGCGGGCGAGCGTGAAATAGATGTAGCCCGTCGACCACCCGAATCCGAGCGTCGTTGATCCCACGCCGATGCCGACGGCGCCGTACGCGCCGTACGCCCGGCTGTGAGAGTCGGCCCCGGGTATGAACTGCCCCGGCATCACCAGGCCCTGCTCGGGGAAATAGAAATGAAAGATGCCGTCGCCCGGCGTGGCGTAGTACGGCTTCGTGATCCCGTGGAGGCGGGCGAACTCCTCGCCGATGGCGGTCTGCTTGTTGTCTGCGTCGACGCCCGTGAAGACGAAGTGGTCGTTCGCGATCGCGGCCTGCCGCGGATCGATCGTGCTGCCACCGGTGATCTGGTTGAACGTGTGGATGGCAAACGGCGCCGTCCCGTCAGACGCCGGCAGCAGGTCCGCGTACACCTTCAGCGTCGTGCCCGGCGTGATGTCGGACGGTTTGAGCCGCTTGTCAACACGGTGCGCGTAGATGACCTGCTGTGTCGAAGTCATCCGGCGGGCGCTCTCCGGATCCGCCCAGTCGATTTCGGGCGGCGTGACCAAGGCCCTGCGAAACTCGCGGCGTCCGACGGCAAAGATTCCCCCGCTGCGGCGGATCTCTTCTTCCTTGGGGGACAGCGGAACCGGCGCGTAATCCTTCTGCTGCGTCGTGTTCCGCAGACTCCGCGTGACGGGATCGAAGGTGAACTCGTCCCCATCACGCGCATCGGCGACCGCCTCGGAACTCTGCACCACGTGCAGCCCCAGGTTGAAGCTGTTGCGGCGGAAGATGTCCCCCATGTTGTTGCCCGCGATCACGACGATCTCGAGGCCCGCTTCTTCGCCCACCCCTTTCAACCCGGCCGGGCTCATTTCGCGCGAGGAGCCGATCGCGAACCGGTCCCCCGCGATGACGAAGTTCTCCCCGCGATGGACCCGAGCCCGGAAGTCGGGCATCAGGTAACGGAACGACCCGGCCTTCCACCGCTCGTCCAGCGTCTCGAGGCTCTCCGACACGCAGTCGGCCGCGGGCGTGATCTGGTCGGTGTCGAT
>JACDCA010000616.1 GCA_013694635.1 Acidobacteriota bacterium
TCCGCGACATCACCCACCGCTGCGCGCTTCACCCTGAGACGCTCAAGTACCTCACGGTCGCCAGCGGGTTTACGCGCGCCGACATCGAGTTCCGATCGCCGGTGCCGCCGCAGGACCGGCTTCAGCCCGTCGCGCTGTCGGAAAGTGCCGACGCTGTCGTTCGTAACCTGACGGAAGCCTTCAATGGAAACGTCGAGAAGCTGAACGCGCGGATGTTCACGCACATGGACTACGCCGTCGTCGCAGAGAAGGGTTGACCCGGACCATCGATCGCGCCATCTGGACGTCGGCGGCGATCCTCTCGGCGCTCTTCCTGCCTTCGATCTTTCACCAGCCGATCGGCTGGGCGCCGGCCGCGCTCGTCACCATCCTTGCCATCGCCGCCGCTCTGCGCCCGTACGAGGCGCTCCTTGTCTTCGCCGCGCTGGGACCGCTGGCGACGATGGTCTTCGTGCTGGTGCGGACCGCCGACTCCAATGTTCGTTATCACGAGGCGACCGCCCTGGCATTTCTGGGAGGATTCGCGGTCCGGCGCCTCTTCTCGCCGCGCCCATCCCCACTGCCGCCGTGGCTGTACGTGAGCGTGACCGCTCTGCTGGCACTCGTGCTCGCCTCCGGTGTGGTCAGCGCCGCCATCATGGTCGTCGAAGAACCGGCTTGGCCCCTGATGCAGCTGCTGCGTAACCTGCTCGTCGAGAACTATCTGGTTCTCTCCAACCCCATCACCGCCGCGGGGCTTTTTGCCGAAGGCCTTCTGATGCTCCTCGCGGTCGCGGATCTCTGCGACGGTGTTCCTGCCCGCCGGCGCGATGTGGCCAGAATGCTGATCATCGGCGCCGCCGCTGCCGCCTTCCTCAACATCGTGCGCATCGTCGCATTGGCTCTTGCGCGCGAGGACCCGTGGGGGACTTTTCTAGGCTTCATGGCGGGACTGCGCGTCAACATCCATTACAGCGACCTCAACGCCGCGGGATCCTATTTCGCGATGGCGCTCTTCGTCGCGATCGGGCTGATGCGGGATTCGCGGGTTCTGGCGATCACGTGTGCAGGCCTGATCGCCGCCGGCTTGTGGATGTCCGGATCGCGAACCGGCCTTGCAGCCGTTTCGATCGTGGTGATTGCGTGGGGATTGCGGACACTCTGGCGCGGACAACGTCGCCGCTTCGCCGTCGCAGGTGTGACAATGGTGATGGCGGCGTCGGTGTTGGTCGGGGTGTATTACCCGCGCGATCGCAACGCGACCGCTGCCGTCGCGTACCAGATCCGGGCGTCGCTCGCAAAGGGTGCGCTGGACATGGCCCGGGCGGAGCCGGTGTTCGGGGTGGGAGTGGGCAGGTTCTACGCGCGGTCGATCGATTACACTCCGCGTCAACACATCAATCCTCGAGAGAACGCGCACAACAATTTCCTGCAGGTGCTGGCGGAGCTCGGCCTGCCGGGGTTGCTGTTGTTCGTGTCCCTGATCGGACTGGCGCTTCGGGAGGGTCTGCGATGGGCACGAGAATCGGCGATTGTCGCCGGCGCTCTTGCGGGGGTGGCCGCGTATCTTCTCACGTGCCTTGCTGGTCATCCGCTGCTCGTGGATGCAGCCGCGTATCCCTTCTGGATCGCACTCGCGCTCGCGGTGACTCCTTTGATGCCGTCCGCTGGCGTCAGCCGGCGTTCCATGGGCGTGATCGTCGCCGTCATCATCGCCATCGCCGCGTCGTTGCCGTGGAGACTGGTTCGAGCCGACGAGCACGCGGATCTCGAAAATGCGTCCGCGGGCTTTTCGCTGTGGCAGCGCGAGGCAGATGGCTCTCGGTATCGATGGACCGGCGGGCGCGCGACGTTTTTCGCCCCGTCGAGTCCAACCGCCGTCCTCCTTCCGCTCCGCGCCGGCACCGCAGCCTCGTCTCCCGTGGAGGTACGCATCCTCGTCGGCGAGCGGGAATCGGCCCGGGTGACACTTCAGGCGGGCGGCGGCTGGACCACGGCACGACTACAGCTTCCAGGACGCACTGACGCCCGGTTCGTGAGGATCGATGTCGACGTCTCGATCAACGGAGTTGCGCGTCCGGCGGACGTAAAAACGACCGACACGGCCGGCGTCCTGATGGTCGGGCGTCCGCAGTACCTGTATCCGGTCGCAGCCGGAGACTACGACGCCGATGGGCGGAAGGACGTGGCCGTGTTTCGGCCGATCGGAGTGTCGCACGTGATGGGCAGTGCGACTGGCACTGCGACCGAGACCGCGTGGGGACTGCCGGGAGACATCCCGGTCCCCGGCGATTACGACGGCGACGGCAAGACCGATCACGCGGTGTACCGGCCGTCGTCCAGTGCCTGGTATGTGCTGCGGTCCGCCACGGGAACCGGCGTGGACACCTTCTGGGGCATCGCGGGCGACGTGCCGGTGCCGGCCGATTACGACGGCGACCGCAAAACGGACCTGGCGGTCTACCGCCCGTCGATCGCCGTCTGGTACATCGTGCCAAGCACAACCGGAACAGCGTATGCGGTGCACTGGGGGCTCAGCGGCGATCTGCCCATCCCGGCCGATTTCGACGGAGACGGCAAAGCCGATCCGACCGTGTTCCGGCCCTCAACGAGGGCGTGGGCTCAGCTGCGCAGTACGACCGGAGCCGGCTTCGCAGTGGTGTTGGGAGCGACCGGCGATCTTCCGTTCGCCGGCGACTACGACGGCGACGGCAAGGCGGATCCGACCGTGTTCCGCCCGAGCTCAGGCGCGTGGTATCAACTGCGCAGCATGGACGGCGCCTGGTTCGGCGGGTACTGGGGGAGGGCGGGAGACGTGCCGATCGTGGGGGATTACGACGGTGACGGCAAGGCGGATCTGACTGTGTTCCGCCCTTCGACGAGCACGTGGCACCAGCTGCGGAGTGCGACGGGCATCGGGTTCGCTATCGTCTGGGGGATACCCGGCGACCTACCAATGTAGCGGCATCACCCGGTAGGACCTGCCGCAGAACGCGTCCGGCTGGCCCGGCGTGCGCGCTGCCAGACGAGAAGGAACGCGATGGCTCCCGCAAGGCCGCCGACCCAGAACATCGGAGGCCATCGATAACCCGC
>JACDCA010000618.1 GCA_013694635.1 Acidobacteriota bacterium
AGAGGCCGAGGGGCGAAGCCCCTCGGGAAGAGATGAAAAGTTGGAAACAGAAAGCGGTCGGTCTGATCGGCCTGGGCATGTTCCTGCTGTTCGCGCTGGTGGCGGGGTCGTTCATTTACATGGCCGCGACTTCGACGCCCCTGCACCCGAGCGCGCAACACGTGCCATCCGTGATGCATGTGGCTCCACCGCAAGACTGGACCGGCGCGGTGGAGCAGGCGCGGCAGATCGTCCGGGCGAGTGCCGCCGGGCAGAACCTGCCGGGAGTGTCGGTGGCGGTCGGCGTCGGTGGAGAGATCGTGTGGACGGAAGGCTTTGGCTGGGCGCATCTCGCGAACCGGGTGCCGGTCACGCCCGATATGCAGTTCAGGATTGGCACGGCCTCCCAGGCACTCACCTCGGCGGCTGTGGGCCTGCTGCTGGAGAAAGGCCGGCTGAAGCTCGACGACGAGATTCAGACCTACGTGCCTGACTTCCCGGAGAAACAGTGGCCCCTTACACTGCGCCAGCTGATGGCGCATCTGGCGGGCGTCGGGAACGACGCCGGTGGCGAGGAGCCGGTGCACGTGGAGGACGATGAGAAGCTGGCGGTGCGATGCCCGCGGGCGGTCGATGGGCTGCAGCGGTTTGCAGACAGTCCGCTGCGGTTCGAGCCAGGAACCGAGTACCGCTCTTCGAGCTACGGCTGGATCCTGGTGAGCGCGGCCGTGGAAGCCGCTGCGGAGGAGCCGTTCTCCACCTTCATGCGTAAGCAGATCTTCGAGCCCCTCGGTATGAACAACACGGCGGCGGACTCCCCGATTGAACCGAGTCCGGATCGGGCGACGTTCTACTTCCCGAGGTTCTCGGCGGATCCCCGCTACGGTCCGGACGAAGGGCGCGAAGTCGACTATTCCTGCTTCGCGGGTTCCGCAGCATTCGTGTCCACCCCGGCCGACCTGCTGCGCTTCGTGATGGCGATCAACAGCGGCAAGCTGCTGCAGCCCGCGACGGTCCAACTACTCCAGACGTCACAGCGACTGCCCTCGGGGCAGGAGACGGGTTACGGTCTGGGCTGGGACACCGAGACCGTCGCGCTGTCCGGGGAACAAACGCGCGTCGTCGGCCACGACGGGGATTTGATGGGCGGGATGGTGGCGTCTCTCATAACCCTCCCCAACGGGATCGCCGTGGCCGTCACGTCGAACATCGGGTACGCGGACACGGCCTCGATTGCGTTGAAGATCGCGGAGGCCTTCGCCAGTCCAGCGCGCAAGTAATGAAGCCGAAGCAGACCTGGCTCGCGTTGCTGGGCGTGGTCCTTGGCGTGCTGTCCGCGGCGGGGCTGGGGATCTATTCGTTCCTCAACGCCACTGCGCCGCTGCACCCGGACCCGAAGGACGTGCCATCGGTTACGCACGCGGCGCCATCACAAGAGTGGGCCGACGCGGTCGAACAGGCGCGGCAGCTCGCCCGTGCGGATCTCGTCGAGCAGAATCTGCCGGGACTGTCGGTGGCGGTCGGTGCCGGTGGCGAGATCGTCTGGGCCGAAGGCTTCGGCTGGGCGGATCTCGAGAACCGGGTTCCCGTTGCGCCGGGTACGCGCTTCAGGATCGGGCACGCGTCCAAGGCGATCACCTCGGCGGCGGTCGGCTTGTTGCTGGAGAAAGGCCGGCTGCGCCTCGGCGACCAGATTCAGACCTACGTACCCGCGTTCCCCAGGAAGCAGTGGCCCGTCACATTGCGCCAGTTGATGGGACACGTGGCGGGCGTCAGGCACTACCGGAATGAAGTGGATTACATGCCCTCCGCGCACTGCGACCGAGCGGCCGACGGGTTAAGGAGTTTTGAGAATGATCCGCTGCTGTTCGAGCCGGATACCCAGTCCAGGTATTCGACCTTCGCCTGGATCCTGGTGAGCGCGGCGGTCGAAGCAGCGGCTGGGGAGCCGTTCTTCACGTTCATGCGGACGCAGATCTGTGAGCCGCTGGGCATGGCCGATACGACGTCCGACTCGGCGACCGAATCGATCCCGGATCAGGCGACCTTCTACTACCCGAGATTGAGTGGAGACCCCAGCTTCGGGCCCGAACTGGCGACCACCGTCGATTACTCCTGTTTCGCCGGAGCCGGCGCTTTCCTGGCCACGCCGTCCGACCTGGTGCGGTTCGGGATGGCAGTCAGCAGCCGCCCCCGCCAGGGCTTCGGCGCCCAAGGCGGCAAGCTGCTGCAGCCCGGCACCGTCGAGAAGCTCCAGACGCCACAGCTGCTGGCTTCGGGCGAGGAGACCGAGTACGGCCTCGGCTGGATGGTCGAGACCGTTCCGCTCGCGGGCACGCCCACGCGGCTGGCGGGCCATGCCAGCCGAACCTTGCTGGGGGGCTCCACATCGTTCCTGACATTTCCCGAACGCGGGCTCGTCGTGGCCGTGACGTCGAACATTTCGAAGGCGGGCACGAGGTCGATTGCGTTGAAAATCGCGGAGGTCTTCGCGGCACAGGGGAAAATTCTCGCACGCAAGTGATGGGTATCGAACGATTCCCGACGGTAACGCGTATCTAAAGCGAAGGGCGCCGCGCATTCCTGACCTTGGCGCCCGACCGTCTCATACCTCTATGTTCAGCCACCTCAACGACCTCGTTTATTCGGCTCGTACGCTCGCCAGGTCGCGGGCGTTCACCGCCGTGTGCGTCACATCGCTGGGCCTTGGGATGGGCGTCGTCATTGCCATCCTGCTGCTCATTCGCACGGTTTTTGGCACACCGCCCGGCGTCAACGCCGAGGGTTTAGTTGAGCTCGTGATCCGGCCGGCCGGGGCGCTGCGGGCACAGGTTGGCGGAGACATGGTTGATAGCTGGTCCTACGCGGACTACCTCGATGTGCGCGACGCAGCCACCGGCATGGTCGTGACCGGCTGGAGCCGCGACAACGGCCTCTATCGATTGCCCGACGGTGGCGGCGCCATACCAGTGCCAACGATGTACGTGTCGAGCAACTATTTCTCGACCGTCGGCCTCGCGCTGGCGCGCGGACGAGGATTCAGCCCTGTAGACGATGCCTCGCGGGGCGAAGCGGAAGCCGTCATCAGCCATCGGATGTGGCAGACGCGCCTCGGCAGCGATCCCAACATCATCGGCCGCGCGATCACCGTCAACCAGTCCGAATATGTTGTCGTCGGCGTGACGCCGGACAAATACCGAGGCCATACCGGCGGAGACAGCAGCAGCACACATCTGTGGCTGCCCCTGTCGCGTCACCCACGTCTCTCCGCGACCGAGAGCGCCCGCCTCAATCGCGCGGCGGATTGGGTTCGCGTGGTCGCGCGGCTGTCACCGGGTACGACGCTGGCGCAGGCGGATGCGAGCGTTCGATCGGGAATGGCGGCGCTCGCCGCGCGCTATCCCGCCAGTAATCAAGACAAGATTGGCGGCGTCGAGCCGTACTTCCCGCCCGGGGCGCGGAAGCGTACCCAGATGAAGACCGCCCGGATGCTGATGTTTGGACTCTCATTCATGGTGCTGCTCGTCGTCAGCCTGAACATCTCGGGCATGATGCTGGTCCGCAGCGCGATGCGTGAGAGGGAACTGGCAATCAGGCTGGCGATGGGCGCAAGCCGCTGGCGTCTGGTGCGGTACCACTTGAGCGAAGCGTTCGTGATGGCCGTCCTGGGCGGAAGCTTTGCGTCCGCGCTTCTGTTCGGCGGACCTGCGGTGGTCGCATGGGCCTACGATTTTTACGGGCCGGAGCTCGACCCGTTCAAGCCCGATGCGTGGCTGGTCCTGCAGTGCATCGCGCTCTGTTTCGTGACCAGTGTCATATTGGGGCTGCTGCCGGCGCGTCGTTTCAGCCGGCCGTCAATCCTTGCGGCACTCAAGAACGACTCTTCTGGCAGCGGCCGGCGCGTCGGCCGCCTGCAGCGGCTGACAGCGGCCGCGCAGGCCGGCCTCGCCGTTCCATTCCTCGTCATTGGTGGTGTCAAGCTCGATCAAGCGCGTGTGACCGCAGTGGCGGAACTGGGATTCAAACCGCAAGGGGTGTATGCCGCGAAGCTGAATCTCTCCGCGATCGGCAAGACAGAGGATGATCGACGGGTCTTCCTGCGCGCTGTCCAGGAGAATCTCGCGCAGGCGCCGGGGATCGTCTCGGTG
>JACDCA010000620.1 GCA_013694635.1 Acidobacteriota bacterium
TTGCCGAAGCCCGCGCCTGCAAAGGGGAGCTGGCCGTCGTTCCGCGGACCGAACGCCTCAGGCATCGCCGTCGGCCAGCAACTCCCCGAACGATGGGATGCGAAGACAGGGGAGAACATTATCTGGCGCACGCCGATTCCTGGACTCGCACATTCCAGCCCCGTCGTCTGGGGAGATCGCGTGTTCGTGACCACCGCGATCAGCGGCAAGGCGAACGCGACCTTCAAACCGGGACTGTACGGCGATGGTGACGCGTCCGACGATCGCTCTCCCCATAAGTGGATGCTCTACGCGATCGACAAGCGGACGGGGAAGATTGCGTGGGAGCGCGCCGCGGCGTCCGGCGAGCCGCGCAACAAGCGGCACATCAAGTCCACCTACGCCAGCGCGTCCCCCGCCACCGACGGCCGAATCGTCGTCGCCTGGTTCGGATCGCAGGGCGTACACGCGTTCGACGTCAATGGCACACCGCTGTGGCAGGTCGATCTCGGCCGCGTCGACATGGGCGCCTACGACATCCCCTCGTTCGAGTGGGGACCCGCCAGCTCGCCGATCATCTGGAACGGACTCGTGCTGTTGCAGGTCGACACCCAGGCCGACTCGTTCCTTCTCGCGCTCGACGCTGCCACGGGAAAGACGGCGTGGAAGACCGACCGGCAGGAGATCCCTTCCTGGGGCACGCCCACCGTGATCACCACCGCCGCAGGCGACGAGCTGGTGACGAACGCCTCGAATTTCATCCGCGGGAACGATCCGCGCACGGGCAAGGAGCTGTGGCGTCTCGGCGGCAGCTCCAAGATCACGGCGCCGACGCCGCTGCTGGCTGACGGACTGATTGTCGTCGCCAGCGGGCGCGGACCCGAGCGGCCGATCTTCGTCGTGCGCCCGGGTGCGCGCGGTGACCTCACGCTGGCGAAAGACCAGACGAGCAGCCCCTCGATAGCGTGGAGCAAGACCGGTCGCGGTTCGTACATGCCGACGCCCCTCGCGCTCGACGGGATCCTCTACGTGCTTGCCAACAACGGCGTCTTTGACGCCTACGATCTCAAGACGGGTGAAGAGATCTACCGCCAGCGCCTTGAACCGGTGGGGAGCGGATTCAGTGCCTCGCCGATCGCGGCCGACGGCCGCATCTATCTGCCGAGCGAGGACGGCGAGATCATCGTCATCATGGCGGGACGCGAGTACCAGAAGATCGGTGCGAATCCGATGGGGGAGCTGGTGATGGCGACGCCCGCGCTGTCCGACGGCGTCATGTACGTGCGCTCAGCGGCCAGCCTGTTCGCGATAGGGAAGAAATAGCTTCGGGATCCTGCGCTACTGGGCCACCGAGCTCGCCCAATTGAGGATGACGCTGACGCGGTCGCTCCCGGTCGCGCGTGCAAACAGGAAGCGCTGCGCATCGGGCGCCACGATGAACGACAGGCCCATTGCGGGATCCGCGATCGAGAACAGCCGCTGCGGCGGCGACGGCTCGAGCTGACCTGCCTTCTCGGTGAGGCGCACCGACATGATGGCGGCGCCGGAACGGTAAATCAGCTCGCGCCCTTCGGACGCCCAGCTCACCGCCACTGCGCCGCCGTTGGAGACCTGGACGCGGTCGGCGCCGATGGGGAACCGGCGGAGGTACAGCTCGTACGGTCCCGATTCCTCCGACAGGTATGCGATCCATCGCCCGTCGGGCGAGAAATGCGCCTCCTGCTCCCGGGGCGGCGTCACCATCAGCGGCTTGGCCTCACCCGGTCGATCGAGCGGCGCAATCCAGAGGTCCGAGCCGCTGCTCGACATCTGTGCATAGAGGAGCCATTTACCGTCGGGGGAGATCGAGCACGGCCACTGTGGCCCGGCGGCCTCCGCGAGCACGCGTTGCGGCGTGCTCGTCTCGGTCGCTGACACGCTATGGACGCCCCAGGCCCTGCCGCCGACAAATCCACCGAACAGAACGCGGCTGCCGTCCGGCGTCCACGTCGGCCACACCGACATCTGGGCGCCACGGCTGAGCGGCGACATGATCCCGCGCTTCAGATCGTAGAGCCAGAGGTCGTCGCCCCCCTCGCCCGTCACGCCGACCGCCACCTTCTGCCCGTCGGGCGACAGACGCATCGTCGCCCACGGGCCGACGTTCGGTACCTGGCCCGACAGAGTGCCCTGTGGACTGATACTCCCAGCGCGATCGATCCACACGAACTCGGAGGGGAGCTCCGACCGTCGCACCATGGCGAGGGTGCCGTCGCTTCCCACACTCGGGGAGTTCCCCGAGGCGTCGACCAGGAATGGAGAGCCGCTGGTCTGCAGCGACTGGAGAGAGAAACGCACGGCCCACACACCTCGTCGTGTCGTTTCGCGCCCGTAGAGCAGGAAGCCGGCGGGGTCATAAACAGGGCTGCGAAGGTTCTCGCCGGGCAGCTTCAGCACATCGCGACGATTTCCGTCGGCAAACACCGCGATGGTGTCCGCTCCCTGCGAGCCGTGTGCGTTGAAGAGCACGCCCCTGCCTCCAGGCAGCTCCGATATTTCGTGGAAGTCGGACTCCGCCTTCCGGTCGAGCGCGAGGATCTCGCGCGAGCTGCCATCCTGGCCGGAGAGCTCGAGGATCCCCTTGCTGTCGCTGCCGACGAGGAGAAAGTTGCCGGCGGCGGTCCAGACCCCGGCGCCGGATCCGGTCATGTCATCTGGCACTGGTCCGACGAGCTCGGGCTCCCCGCCCGCAACGGGGACGCGCCACAGCTTGAAGTTCCGCACGAACGCCAGCTGCTGTCCGTCCGGCGACCAGAACGGATAGATAGCCCCGGTTGCGCCAGGGATTTCTTTTGACGTGAAGTCCGACAA
>JACDCA010000260.1 GCA_013694635.1 Acidobacteriota bacterium
GCGCAGGCCCACCTCCTCATCGGGCGCATCCACTTGCGTAACGGCCGCACCGCGCAGGCCGTGGATGCGCTCAAGATCTCCATCTGGAGCCAGGAGACTACGGCGGCCCGCGTGGCCCTCGCCGAGACATACATGAAGATGCGGAACGTGGCCGACGCACGCACGGAGCTGGAGCGCGCCCTCGTTCTCGATCCCGAATCCCTGGAGGCAAAGCGGCTTCTGTCCGCGCTGTCGGGAAAATGAAAGTGCGAGCGAGGAGCGGAATCTCTACGGCGTTGACTCTCGTGCTGCTGGGGGGCGTGGGCCTCACACGGCAGCGGGCCCCTGTGGTTTACACCGCGGAGGTTGACGGCATCATCCAGCCGGTGATCGCCGCGTATCTGGGGCATGTCATCCAGCAAGCAGCGGCGGCGGATGCCGCGCTGATCGTGATCACATTGCGCACGCCCGGCGGATTGCTCGACACGACGCGCGACATCAACAGCGCCATCATCGGATCGAAGACCCCCGTCGCCGTGTTTGTCGGGCCGGCGGGGAAGCGCGCGGCGTCAGCGGGCTTTCTCATCACCATGGCGGCCGACATTGCCGCGATGGCTCCCGGAACCCACATCGGCGCCGCGCATCCCGTCTCGGGCGGCGGCGAAAAGCTCGACGAGGTGATGGCGAAGAAGATGGCGTCCGACACGGCAAGCTACGGCCGGACGCTCGCCGCGCAGCGCAAGCGCAACACCGCCCTCATCGAGCAGGCCGTGACCGAGAGCCGGTCTTACACCGACCAGGAAGCGCTCACCGCTGTTCCGCCGCTCATCGACGTCGTCGCCAACGATGTCCCGGATCTGCTGCGGAAGATCGACGGCCGGACCGTGACGAGGTTTGATGGGAGCAGTCACGTGCTGCGGCTGGCCGGTGCCTCGATGCAGGCGGTCGAGATGACCTGGGCGCAACGGGTGCTCAGTTCCATTGCGCATCCGCAGATCGCCTACATGCTGCTGACGCTCGGTCTGCTCGGCCTCACCGTGGAGTTCTGGAACCCGGGAAGTGTCTTTCCGGCTGTCGCCGGCGGCATCTGCCTGCTCCTGGCGTTCTTCGCGCTGCAGGTGCTGCCCGTGAGCTACGCGGGCATCATGTTGATCCTGCTCGGCATCGCGCTGTTGATCCTCGAGGTCAAGGTCACGAGCTTCGGAGTGCTCGCTGTCGGCGGGATCTCGGCCCTGTTCTTCGGATCCCTGATGCTGATCGATTCACCGCTGCCGGAGCTGCAGATCGGCCTCCGGATGATCGTGCCGATCGTGCTCGGGACGGCCGGCGTCATCCTTTTCCTCGTCCGCCTCGGCGTGCAGGCGCAGCGCCAGCGGCCGGTGACTGGTGCGTCCGGCATGCTTCAGGAACAGGGGAAGGCGCTGACCTCCATCGATCCGGGTGGCGTGGGGCGCGTCCAGGCGCATGGGGAGATCTGGACCGCCACCGCCGACGAACACGTGTCCGCCGGCGACACCGTCCGCGTCGTCGACGTGAAAGGCCTTCTACTGACCGTCAAGCGCGCGTAGTACGTAGTCCAGCCCTTGGGGCTGTAACACCCGTAGTCCAGCCCTTAGGGCTGCCAAGGAGAGACCGTGGCCATTCCGACGCTTGTCGTTATTGCGATCCTGGTGTTTTACCTGTTGAGCTCGATCAAGATCCTCAACGAGTACGAGCGGGCCGTGGTCTTCCGGCTCGGCAAGCTGCTCTCCCAGCCGAAGGGGCCTGGCGTCATTTTCGTGTTCGCGCCGATAGACCGGATGGTGCGGGTGAGCCTCCGGACGATCGTCATGGACGTCCCCCCGCAGGACGTCATCACGCGCGACAACGTCTCGGTGAAGGTGAACGCCGTCGTCTACTTCCGCGTCATGGACCCCCGCCTCGCAATCGTGGAGGTCGAGAGCTACCATTACGCCACCTCGCAGCTGGCCCAGACGACGCTCCGGAGCGTCCTGGGACAGGTGGAGATGGACGACCTGCTGTCGGAGCGGGACCGCGTGAATCAGCAGCTCCAGCAGATCCTCGACCAGCACACCGACCCGTGGGGGATCAAGGTTTCGTCCGTAGAGGTAAAGCATGTCGACCTTCCGCCCGATATGCAGCGTGCGATGGCGAAGCAGGCCGAAGCCGAGCGGGAGAAGCGTGCTAAGATCATCCACGCCGCTGGCGAGCTGGAGGCATCGGAAAAGCTTGCGCAGGCCGCCGCTGTCATCGCGGTCGAGCCTGTGACCATTACCCTCCGCTACCTTCAGACACTCACAGAAATCGCAGCGGAACAGAACTCCACGATCATCTTCCCGCTGCCGATAGAACTCATGAACGTCCTCACTGGACGAACAAAGGCTTAACGTGCCCGAGCTGACCCACGACGCCGAAGACGCCTTTCACGAGATTCAACTGAGCGGGAAGCAGCTGGTCTTCCTCTTCATGCTCACGACTGTCGTGTCGGTCGCTATCTTTCTCTGCGGCGTCCTGGTCGGGCGCGGCGTCCGGGCCGAGCGCGGGGAAGACGCCACGGTCGCATCGGCTCAGTCCGCGGAAGCGCCACCCTCAGACACGGCCCCTGTGGCGGCCGAGCCGCCGGCACCACCGGCTGAACACCCTCTCAGCTTTAACGAGCGCCTGCGGGGGGAGACGCCCGCGGCCGAGACATTGAACAAGAGCGCAGCGGCCGCGGAACCCGCCCCGCCGCCGGTCGCCCCGGATCCCGCGCCGGCTGCGGCGCCGAAGCAGTCGCCGCCCGCGGCTGCTGCTGCCGCCGTAACCGCCAGCGACGATCCGTCGACCGCACCGCGACCCGGCAGCTGGGTGATCCAGGTCCACGCGCTCCAGAACCGTGAAGCCGCCGGCACGTTCGTCCGCAGCCTCAAGTCCAAGGGCTATCCGGCGTTCCTGCTACCTCCGCCGGCGGGAGCCCCGCAGATCTTCCGCGTCCAGATCGGCGCGTACCCGGACCGCAGCGAAGCCGAAAAGGTGGTCAGCCGCCTGGAGAAGGAAGAGCAATTCAAACCGGCTATCAAGCGGCGCTAGCGCTCCTCTCCGGAGCCTTCCTGGCGCTCAGCTTTCCGAAGTACGGACATCCTGCGTTCGGCTGGATCGCCCTCACTCCGCTGATCCTTGTTGTCGCACGCGCCCGATCCCTGCGCGGAGCATTCGTCGCCGGCTTTCTCGCCGGCGGGGTCTACTTCTGGGGGACGCTCTACTGGCTCATCGAGACGATGACCACTTTCGGCGGCCTGGCGACACCGATCGCCGTTTTCGCCGCCGCCCTACTGGTCGCCTACCTTTCACTCTTTCCAGCTGTGTTTGCGGTCCTCGTCGCGCGCGCCCGCCGTACGTGGGGCGACGCGGGGCTGATGATTGCCCCGTTTGCGTGGGTCACCACCGAGCTGGGGCGTCAGTACGTCTGGGACGGCTTCCCGTGGGCGCTTCTCGGCTACAGCCAGGTGACGGTGTTGCCTGTCGCTCAGGCCGCGAGCGTCGTGGGAGTCTACGGGCTGTCATGGCTGCTGGCGCTGACCGCCGCGGCCGTGGCGGCTGTCGTCGTCGGCCGGGGGCGCGGACGCTGGATACCGGCGGCTGCCGCCGCCGTCCTCGTTGCCGGTATCGCGCTATGGGGGAGCGCGCGCCTGAACTCGTCTGCGCTGACATCCCAGGGGGATCCCGTTCGCGTGGCCGTCGTCCAGGGAAACATCGCGCAGGAGGACAAGTGGGATCCCGCGATGCGGGAAACCATCGCCGAGACCTACCTCTCGATGACGCGGGAGGCGCTTGCAGCGGGGGCGACCTTCATCCTCTGGCCTGAATCCTCCACGCCGTTCTATTTCGAGCGCGATCTCATTCGCGGCGGCGCTATCCGGCAACTGGCGCGCGAAACGAGGGCGACGCTCCTGATCGGCAGTGACCAGGTCGAGCCGATCAAAGCGACGACGGCGACCGAGAAGCCGCAGGAGCTGTATTACAACGCCGCCTTTCTCGTGAAGTCTGACGGCAGCGTCGGCGCCGTCTATCGCAAGATGCACCTCGTCCCGTTCGGCGAGTACGTGCCGTTGAAGTCGCTCCTCTTCTTCGTCGGTCCGATCGTCGAAGCCGTCTCCGCCTTCACGCCGGGGGATGACCCCGTGCTGCTCCCGGTCGGCGATCATCTCGTCAGCACCGCGATCTGTTACGAGGTGATTTTCCCCAGCCTGATCCGCCGCTTCGTCGTGGACGGAAGCGAGATGCTCACGACGATCACCAACGACGCGTGGTACGGCCGCTCGTCAGCCGCGTACCAGCACTGGGAGCAGGCGGCGATGCGGTCGATCGAGCAGGGACGCTACCTCGCGCGTGCGGCGAACACCGGCATCAGCGGCTTCGTGGACCCTTACGGACGCGTCGTTCAGAAAACGGACCTCTTTCACCCGGCCGTTCTCGTCGCGGACCTGCGGTTCATCAAGACCCGCACCATTTACAGCCGCGTCGGGGATGTCGCCGCCTGGATCTCGCTGGCGGTCGTAGTCTTCGCACTCGCAGGTACAATGAGACGCAGAGACCGTCAGCCGTAAGGTCCGGTCAGCCGGACCACACTATCCACATGGCCACCATCAACATCGACGAACAGCTTCGCAGGTACGAAGATCTCGTGCGCCGCGCACGTGACCTGCGGAGCTATCTTTGACGCCGCACGCCCCGCGGACGAACTCGCAAAGATAGAACAGCGCGTCTCGGATCAGGACTTCTGGAAGGATCAGGAGGCGGCGCAAAAACTGCTGCAGAAGCGGCGGCGGCTCGAAGACGACCGCTCGCTGAGCGAGTCGCTCCAGTCGCGGATCGACGATCTTGCCGTGCTCGCCGAGTGGGCGGGAGCTGGAGAGCCTGTCGGCGAGGACCTCGTCCGCGCGCTTGACGACCTCGGGGCGCAGGTGGACGCCGGCGAGACGAAGAAGATGCTCGGCGGCGAGCACGACCGCAAGAACGCCATCGTCACCATTCATCCGGGAGCGGGGGGCACCGAGTCGCAGGACTGGGCGGAGATGCTGCTGCGGATGTATTTCCGCTGGACCGAGCGCCGCAACTTGAAGCGCGAGGTAATGGACCTGCAGCCCGGTGAAGAAGCCGGGATCAAGAGCGCGACCTTCACCGTCAGCGGCGATTACGCGTACGGCATGCTGCTGGCCGAAGCCGGCGTCCATCGCCTCGTCCGCATCTCGCCATTCGACCAGGCCGCGCGGCGTCACACGTCCTTTGCGTCGGTGTTCGTGTGGCCCGAGCTCCCGGAGGACGTCGACATCGAGATCGAGGACAAGGACCTCCGCGTCGACACGTACCGCTCGAGCGGCGCCGGCGGACAGCACGTCAACGTCACCGACTCCGCGGTCCGCCTCACCCACATCCCGACCAACATCGTCGTCTCGTGCCAGAACGAACGCTCGCAGCACAAGAACCGCGCGACGGCGATGAAGGTGCTGAAGTCGCGGCTGTTCGATCTGAAGATGAAGGAGCAGGCGGCCAAGCTCGAGCAACTCGGCGGGGAGAAGAAAGACATCGCCTTCGGCAGCCAGATCCGCAGCTACGTCCTGCACCCGTATCAGCTGATCAAGGACCACCGGACGAAGGAAGAAGTCGGCGACGTCAACCGCGTCCTCGACGGCGACATCGACGGGTTCATCAAGACCTATCTGATGCGCAAGTCGACTGGGTCGCTCGCGCCTCCAGTCTCTGACGAGGACTAGGACCTGTCGGTTGAGCGGCGCATCAGTGGCGGGGCCTGTCGCCCGACAGCCCCACTTGGTGCTCGTGCAAACGCAGTTGTAACGGGAGTGCACGCCGCGCCAAGCATCCGCCCCGTCGTGCGCCACCCGCTTATGCGCCGCCGGTTCCCTCAGTTACTGCTTGTCTTTCAGGGACCCGGGCTGGGTGCCGGCGATGAAGGCTTCGGAGATGGCGCCGGGTACGCCTTCGGACGAGGTGCCGCCCTTGTCCACCAGCATGAAGACGATGTTGCCGGGGGGCTCGAATTTCGGCGCGTCCTTGCGGTCGCCGATCCACGCCTTCATGACATCGATCCAGATCGGCAGCGCGGCTTCCGAGCCGGTCTGGTTGCGGCCGATCGGTTTCTTCTGATCGAGGCCGAGCCAGACACCGACCGTGATGTCTGGATCGAAGCCGATGAACCAGGCGTCAGTGTAGTCGTCGGTCGTCCCGGTCTTTCCGGCGAGCGGCCAGTTCAACGCGGACGCCTTCGCCGCGGTGCCGCGCTGGACGACGCCGCGGAGGAGGTTGGTCATGACGAAGGCGGTGTCGGCGCGGATCGCATCCTTGGGCTCTGGACGGTTCTCCTCCAGCACGTTGCCCTGACGATCCATCACCTTGATGATCGAGTACGGCTTCATCCGCACGCCCTGGTTCGGGAACACCGAGTACGCGCTCGTCATTTCCAGCAGCGTCGCTTCTGCGGCGCCCAGAGCTACCGGCAGGTACGGCGGCAGCGGCGATGCCAGACCCAGGCGGCGCGCGAACAGGATGACCTGGCGGGGACCGAGCTGCTCCATCATGCGGACGGCGGGGACGTTGCGTGACTGCTCGAGCGCGCGGCGCAGCGTGATCGGCCCTTCGAACTTGTGGTCGTAATTCATCGGGCTGTACATCGGCTGCCCGGCGCCGGCATTGAAGCTCACCGGAGAGTCCATCAGCATGCTCGTCGGCGTGTAGCCGCGATCGATCGCCGTCGTGTAGACGATCGGCTTGAACGCGGATCCCACCTGGCGGTACGCCTGCGTCGCGCGGTTGAACTTGCTGCGTTCGAAGCTGAATCCGCCGCTGAGGGCGCGGATCTGCCCCGTGCGATTGTCGATGGCGAGGATCGCGCCTTCCACCACCGGCGGCTGCTCGAGGGAGCCGGTCGCCGTCTTCGCGTCGGCGTTGACGCCGGCGAGGCGCACTTCGATCAGGTCGCCGCGTGACACGAGTTGTGCGGGAGACGTCTTCCGCGTCCAGGCAAAGCCCTGGCGGTCGATGGTCGCCGTCAGCCCACCCGCGCGTGCGGTGATCGACGGGCCATCGGCGGCCGTGACAATCGCGGGGACGACTTGCCCGTCGCGCATCGGACGATCCCAGCGGGCATGACGGAAGGTCTCGATCTTGTGGCCTTCCTGAACGATGTTGCGTCGCGCCTTCCGCCATCCGCGCGCTCTGTCGATCCGGCGCAGACCGTCGTCCAGCGCGCGGTTGACCGCTTCCTGCAGTTTCAGGTCGAACGCCGTCTGGATCGACAGCCCGTTTTCGTAGAGTTGCTTGGCGCCGTAGCGCTGTTCGATTTCCTTGCGGATCTCCTCCAAAAAGTAGGGCGCAACCGACTGGTGGCCGGTCGGCTCTCCGCGCATCACGATCGGCTTCTTCTTCGCCGCTTCTGCTTCCTCCGTGGTGATGAATCCGACCTCCGCCATCCTGCCGAGCGCGTAATTGCGGCGGCGGACGGCGGCGTCCATGTTCACGTAGGGGCTTTGCTTGACGTTGCCCTGCAGAATGCCTGCGATCAGCGCGGCCTCTTCGAGCTCGAGGTCCCTGGCGGACTTGCCGAAGTAGAGCCGCGATGCGGCCTCCACGCCGTAGACACCGTGGCCGAAGTACATCTGGTTGCAGTAGAGCGTGAAGATCTCGCGCTTGGTGTAGCGCTTCTCGATGCGCATCGCGAGAATCGCTTCGCGGATCTTGCGCTCCCAGGTCTTCTCGTCGGTGAGGAACAGCTTGCGCGCCAGCTGCTGGGTGAGCGTGCTCGCGCCTCCCGCCTTGCGGCGCTCCATGATGTCCTTGACGAGCGTGACGGCAATGCGCGGAATGCTCAGGCCGACGTGCTGTTCGAACTCGTCGTCTTCAGCCGCGAGGATGGCCTGCCGCAGCTTCGGAGAGATGGCTTCGTACGGAATGATCTCGCGCCGCTGGACCGCGAATTCGCCGACGACTTCCCCCTGCGCACCGTAGACACGCGTGATCGTGCTGGGCGCGTAATCGTCGAGCGCCGAGATCTTCTCCCCGTCATCCGCAAACGCGAAGAGGACCCCGCTGGCAATCCCCAGCATCGCGGCGATGACAAAGAGGAGCGCAATACCGGCGCGACGAGCGATGCGTACGGCGACTCTTGCCATAAGGAAACTATGAACTACGAACGCTGAACGCTGAACTCTGAGCGCTGAACGGTGA
>JACDCA010000286.1 GCA_013694635.1 Acidobacteriota bacterium
GGCTGGCACGTCAGGAACGGCGTGCGCGCCGGATACTGGGGCTTTTCGACGCAGTTCGAAGGAGCAATTTATTTCATCGGCGGCGGGACAGTCGAAGCGCGGAACCGGGGCTCGTACGGCGAGGCGGTCGGCGCGCTTCGCCACGAGGTCGAGCAACAAGGTGCTCGCGGCCCGTCCGGCGTTGCGACTGAAATGCGCCGCGTCGGGCTGGGGCGAATTGCTCGGGATCCGGCCGCCGTCCTCGCCACCTACGCAGGCGGCATTGCCGCCACGATGCTGCACCCCGGAACGGGAGCGATCATGCGGCTGCTGCAGCCGAGTGCGGCGTACACGGGCTCTTTTCAGTGACCCAGATGATGACGCTTGGCCGATGGGACACGGCGTGGAATCTGGTTCAGCAAAAACCCCCAGGGTACTGGCTGTTGACGGTGCCCCTCTTTGCAGCCGGGGCCGTGTACCTGGGTGTCTTCGTTGCCGGTGCCTGGACGGGCCGCTCATCTCCGCTGATCATCCTGCCCTGCGTAATGGCGGTGTGCCTTCTCTTGTGCTCCGGCGGACCGGACGGCGACAGCCGACGCCGTGCGCCACTGATTCCACTGATGTGCGTGGTTGCCTCCCCGCTGTTGGCGCGGCGACGCTCGGTGGAAGGCAGAGCGTGACCGCCGGTATACTCGCCGCGTGCGCACCTGGGTCAAGGCGACGATCGGGGTCGGTGCACTGGCCACCGTCTGCATCCTGGCATTGGCGGGTATAGCCAGCTACTTTGTGCTCGGAAACCTCGAGAGGCGGGGCGCACCGGAAGCCACTGTGCTCAGCGAAATAGAGATCATCCGCACCCGCTTCGGCTCCCGTCAGCCACTCATCGAAATCGTCGACGCGCGAAAAGGAGACGTTCGGATCAACCGCCTGGCGGGCAGTGGTGCGCGCGTGACCACCTTTCATGTCGTCAGCTGGAACGCCGACGATGACGAACTGTTACGCACGGAGGCGCCTCTGTGGCTGATGCGATTCAGCAGCATCAACCTGCTCTCGCAGCTTGGCCTCGCGCCTGGCAGCCTTCGGTTGACCGTCCAGGATGTCGAGCGGTATGGCCCCGGAATCGTCGTCGACTACGCGCAACCCGGAAAGACTCGTGTACTCGTATGGGTGGATTGACGCATCAGTGAGGGTCTTCCGCTGGAGGTTCTGGAAGAAAAAAGCTCGCAATCAATCCCACCAGGTACACCGAGAAACCCACGCAGGCAGCGACGAACGCTACTTTGGCCGGGGCATTCGCACGATCGCTGGTCACTGCGAGCGTTGCGGTCAGCCATGCGAACGACGTCCCGATGAGGCGTCCGCCGATGTTCGCGGCAAAGCTTTCCCCGGTTCCGCGTAGATGCACGGGATAGACGCGCGGCAGGTAATTGCCCCAGAAGCTGAATTGCCCGACCGTGAACAGCCCGGCGAAGAACATTCCGACGTACAGCCATTGCAGATCGCGCGTCGCAACGTAGCCAAAGACAATCGGCACCACGATCAGCCCCGGGATCTGGAACATCCGGATCAGCTTTCTACGGCTGAGGATGTGAATGGCGAGGACAGCCAATAGCGTCCGCCCCACCAGGCCGCCGACCTCCTGAACCTTCGTCACGTCCGAGGCGATTCTCTGCTCGATCACGCGCGCAGCGGGCGGCGGCTGCCCCTGCGTCATCTGCCGGACTTCAGGCAGCCCTGGCACGATCTGCGGAATCTGCTGAATCGCGCCGAACGCCGCGCCGTATGCCATGGCAAACATAATTGTCGTGACGATCGTCGTCCGGCGCAGCGCCGGCGAGAAGAGCTCGGCGATGCTCGGGCGTTTGAGAGTACCCGCGCGCTTCTTCTCGAGCCAGATCGGCGACTCGGGGAGAAACGGTCTGATGAGGATCAGCGGGATCGCGGGAATGACGCCGGACATCAACGTGTACCGCCAGGGGGCGTGCGGATTCTGAACCACGACGCCGAACGCGGCGATCGCCGGGAGGGCCAACGCATACTTCACAGCGAGTCCGTTGATGGTGGCCACGAGCAGCCCTCCCAGCGAGGAAAAGGCTTGCGTGTACCCGAGCACCTTCTCGCGCTGCTTCGGTTCGGTGAAGAGCTCCGCGAGCCACGCCACCGCCGCCACGAACTCCACGCATACGCCCACGAACACGAAACACCGCAGCACGAGCAGCATCTCGATCGACGTAGCGAAGCCTGACAGGAATGCCGCGATGGCGTAAATCAGGATGCTGTAGGTGAGAACGCGGCGGCGTCCGAAACGATCGGTCAGGTATCCGCCGAGGAGTCCGAAGATGCCCCCGGCGAACGCCGGGATGTAGAACAGACGCCCGACCCACATCTGGTACTCGGGCGAGCCTGGCACCGCTCCCGTCAGCTCGAGCAGCGCCGGCCGCACGATCAGCGGCAGCATCAGGATTTCGTAGATGTCGAATGCGAATCCGATCGCGGCTATCGCACAGATCAACCACTGGATCGGGGTCAGTCTTTTCATGATCGCCGGGGCCGCCTGCCCTGGGCGCCGAAGCCTTGGCGAAGGCGGCACCCCGGCTGGCGGCCTTCACTCGCTCCCGCTCCGTTCCGGCCGCACATTGTGAGAATGCTAGAGTCTACTTCACATGTCTGGCTTCGATTTCCAGCCGCGGACGCGTGTCGTTTTGGGTTCACGCGCGGTCGATCGCGCCGGTGAATTGGCTCGCCAGCTTGGGTTTCGCAGGAGCCTCGTGGTCGCCGATCCCGGGATCGTGGCGTCCGGTCACGCGGCCCGCGTCGTGTCGGCCCTGGGCGACGCGCGGATCGAGATCCACCTCACGACCGAGGTCCGCGTCAATCCCGACAGCGACATGGTTGCGCGCGGCGCAGCGCTCGCCGCCCCCCTGCGCATCGACTCGATCGTGGCGGTCGGCGGCGGCAGCTCCCTCGACCTGGCGAAGGGGATCAATTTTCTCCTGACCAACGGGGGGACGATGGCGGACTACCGCGGCTACGGAAAAGCGTCCACGCCGCTGCTGCCGATGATCGGGATCCCGACGACGGCCGGCACCGGGAGCGAGGCGCAGAGTTACGCCGTCATCGCCGACGCGGCGACGCATATGAAAATGGCGTGCGGAGATCCGACGGCCGCCTTCCGGGTCGCGATACTCGATCCGGACTTGACCGCGTCGGCGCCACGAGCGGTGACGGCGGTGGCCGGCTTCGACGCGATCGCCCATGCCATTGAGACGTCAGTGACGACGCGGCGGACGGCGCTGTCGGATCTCGTCGCCGAACGCGCGTGGACGCTGCTCGAGGGCGCCTACCAGCGCGTGCTGTCGGCCCCTGACGACGCGGAGGCTCGCGCCGCCATGATGCTCGGCGCACACCTGGCGGGTATGGCCATCGAGCAGTCGATGCTCGGCGCCGCGCACGCGTGCGCCAATCCGTTGACCGCGCGGTTCAACGTCATGCACGGTCTCGCCCTCGCGATCCTTCTGCCCCACGTCGTCCGCTGGAATGGGCCGGTTGTGAGCCACCGGTACGCGGACTTGCTCGGTCCGGACCGGCGATCATTGGATCCCGCGGGCGCGCTGGCGCAGCGGCTGGAGGAAATGACGTCCGCCGCCGGCCTGCGGCTAACGCTTCGCGACGCCGGGGTCACAGCGGAGGCGATCCCCGAACTTGCCGGCCTGGCCGCGCAGCAGTGGACCGGCGCCTTCAACCCCCGTCCGTTCGACGCCTCCGGCGCGGAGCAAATCTACCGAGCGGCGTTTTAACAGGAGATTCAGGAGTTCAGGAGCTTCTTTTTTTAAAGACAAGCCGCAAATCAGCGCGTCGTCAGAAATACCGCCGAATCGTCTGTGCCGAAGGTGGCGGGGTCATGAGCGAGACGACGGCCATCAGCACACACGAGATGAGGGTCATCGGGACGACCGGGAGCA
>JACDCA010000311.1 GCA_013694635.1 Acidobacteriota bacterium
AACAGGCGGTCGCCAAGCTCCTCCTCGAGCCTGCGGATCGCCTGGATCACCGCCGGCTGCGTCCGGTGCAGTCGCCGGGCGGCCTTCGAAAAGCTGCGCTCTTCCGCCACGGCGACAAACGAATTCAGGTCCTGCAGCTGCATTGGACATAATGATAAGTAATCATTATGTAAACACAACAATTATAAATTTGACTACAGGTAGGACCTCCGCTACAACGGATGCACGGAGGTCCGATGTCCAGCACCCGCGTCACGATTTTCGACACGACCCTGCGCGACGGCGAGCAGGCGCCCGGCTTTTCAATGCATACCGACGAAAAGCTGCAGCTGGCCCGGAAGCTTGCGTCGCTCGGCGTCGATATCCTCGAAGCGGGCTTCCCGATCGCCTCGGACGCCGATGCGGAGGCCGTACGGATGATCGCCACTCACGTCCGCGGGCCGGTGATTGCGGCGCTGGCGCGCTGCAATTCCGCGGACATCGAGCGGGCGGCGTGGGCGATCGCTCCTGCGCCACGTCGCCGCATTCACACCTTCATCGCGACCTCGGACCTGCATCTCGAGCGCAAGCTTCGCATCACGCGGCAGGAATGCATGGATGCGGCGATCGCCGCGGTCCGCCTGGCCCGCCGTTACACCGACGACGTGCAGTTCTCTGCGGAGGATGCCACGCGGAGCGATCCGGAGTTTCTGTGGCGAATTGTCGAGGCCGTGATCCACGCAGGAGCAACGACCATCAACCTGCCCGACACCGTCGGGTACTCGACGCCCGACGAGATCAAAAATTTCTTCAGCCGCGTCATTCAACGCGTGCCGAGCTCCGACCAGGTGGTCTGGAGCACGCATTGCCATGACGACCTCGGTCTCGCCGTCGCCAACAGTCTCGCGGCGCTCGAGGGGGGCGCGCGCCAGGTGGAGTGCACGATCAACGGAATCGGCGAGCGCGCCGGCAACGCCTCGCTCGAGGAGGTCGTGATGGCCACGCGCGTGCGAAGCGACCGCCTACCGTACGAGACGGCCATCGACACCAAAGGGCTCTATCCGGCGAGTCAGCTGCTGACAGCGGTGACGGGCGAAGGCGTGCAGGCGAACAAGGCGATCGTCGGCCGCAATGCTTTTGCCCATGAAGCCGGCATTCACCAGGACGGGATGCTGAAGGATCGGCGAACCTACGAGATCATGCATCCGCAGGACGTCGGCGTGCCGAAGGCAACCCTCGTCCTGGGCAAGCACTCGGGACGCCATGCCGTGCAGCGGCGCTCCGAGCAGATCGGCGTCACCCTCGATCGCGCCGAGCTCGACGTCGTCTACAAGGCTGTGATTGCGCACGCGGTTCGCGAGAAGATCGTCACCGACGCCGACCTGTCAGCGATCGTGCAGCGGATAAGGCGCATCGCGGCGCCAGACGCCCCTGCCCTGCACATCCTCGACATCGATGCGAACCCGGCCGAAGTCGGATACGGGCACGGGGTCTAAAACTCTCTACTCGACGGTCACGCTCTTCGCCAGGTTCCGCGGCTGATCGACGTCGCATCCCCTGCGGACTGCGATGTGGTACGCGAGCAGTTGGAGCGGCACGGCCATCAGCACCGGGGCAACGAGCGGGTGTGAATCCGGCACGGTGAGCAGAAAATCCTGCTTCGGATCCAGGATCTGCTGAATCCCCCTCTGCCCCGCCGTCGTCAGCGCGATCACCGACGCGCCACGGGTCTTCGCCTCCTGGATATTCCCGATCATCTTCTCGAAAACATGGTCGTTCGGAACGATCGCGACCACCGGCATCTGCTCATCGATCAGCGCGATGGGGCCGTGCTTCATCTCTCCCGCCGGATACCCCTCGGCGTGGACGTACGAGATTTCCTTCAATTTCAACGCTCCTTCGAGCGCGATGGGATAGTTGATGCCCCGGCCCAGGTAGAGGAAGTCGCTCCGCTGATGCAGACGCTTCGCGATCTCTTCGGTCAGCGGCTCACATTTGAGCGTCTGCTCCACCAGCAGCGGAAGCCGGGTCAGTTCCTGGATATGCGGTTGGGCCGTGTCCGCGTTCGTTGCTCCCCGCACTTGGGCCAGATACAGCGCAAGCAGATGCAGGGCGACGAGCTGCGAGGTGAATGCCTTGGTCGATGCGACACCGATCTCCGGTCCGGCGTGTGTGTAAACGGTCCCGTCCGCCTCGCGCGTGGCCATGCTGCCGACGACGTTGCAGATGGCGATGCTGACAGCCCCCTTCTTCTTTGCCTCGCGTAGCGCCGCGAGCGTATCGGCCGTTTCACCCGATTGGGTGATGACGATCGCCAGTGTATGGGGCCCGACGATGGGGTCGCGGTAACGATACTCGGACCCGTAATCGACTTCCACGGGGAGACGCGCAATCGATTCGATCAGGAATTTAGCGACCAGCGCCGCGTGCCACGAGGTGCCGCACGCGAGAATCACGATCCGCTCGGTCTGCCGGAGGACTTCGTCCGGAATCTCGATCTCGTTGAGAAACACCTTGCCCGACCCGGCTGATGCACGGCCAAGGACGGTCTCCTTGATCGCCATCGGCTGCTCGAAGATCTCCTTGAGCATGAAGTGCTTGTAGCCGGCCTTCTCGGCCATCACCGGATCCCACGACACGCGCGTGCTCTTGTTCGACACGGCGCGGCCCGAGTAATCCGTGAATGCCACGCCGGAGCCGGTCACGACGGCCATCTCTTCGTCACCGAGGAAGACGACGTCCCGTGTGTGCGCGAGAATCGCAGGGATGTCGGACGCGACGAAGAACTCGCCATCACCGAGGCCAACGACGATCGGCGGACCGTTGCGCACGGCAACGATTTTTTCGGGATCGTCGGCGGACATTAGCACGAGCGCGAAGAGGCCGCGCATGTAAAGAAGGCTTCGGCGAACGGCGTTCTCCAGGCCATCGCCCTGCATCTCGCGCTCGACGAGGTGGGCCACGATCTCCGTATCGGTCTCGGTCACGAAGTTGTGACCTTCTTTCTGAAGCAGCTCCTTCAGTTCGAGGTAGTTCTCGATAATGCCGTTGTGAACGACAACGATGCGGCCGGTGCAGTCACGGTGGGGATGCGCGTTCTCTTCGGTCGGGCGGCCGTGCGTCGCCCAGCGCGTGTGCCCGATCCCGTAATCCCCTTCGAGCGGATCCCTCGCGATGACCTCTTCGAGCTTCGAGAGCTTACCCGCGCTGCGCCGCAGCTCGATCGCCCCGTTGCGCACGACCGCCACCCCTGCCGAGTCGTATCCGCGGTATTCCAGCCGCCGAAGTCCCTCGATGAGAACCGGCAGGACCTGTTTGTGCCCGATGTAACCGATGATGCCGCACATGGATCGCTAATCCTTATCCCTTATCCCTGATCTTCTTGTTGGAAGCCCAGTTGTCCTTGGTGACCTGGCGGCTGCGCGCCACGGCGAGTGAGCCGGCGGGGACGTCCTCGGTAATGGACGAACCAGCCGCGACATAAGCGCCTGCACCGACGCGGACGGGGGCGATGAGTTGCGAGTCGCTGCCGATGAAGGCCCCGTCCTCGATGATCGTCTGACTCTTGACGCGACCATCGTAATTGCACGTGATCGTCCCGGCGCCCACGTTCACATGGGAGCCAATGGTCGCATCGCCGAGATACGACAGGTGATTGGCTTTCGATCCGGACCCGAGCGACGTCTTCTTGAGTTCCACGAAATTGCCGACGTGGGCGTTCTCGCCGACGCGCGACTCGGGCCGGATGTGCGCCAAGGGGCCGATGCGCGCACCGGCGCTGACGTGAGACCCCACGATCACGCAGAAGTTGTTGATGACGACGCCGTCCTCGATCGTGGAGTCCACGATCCGGACGCCGGCGTGAATCACGCAGTTCGCCCCGACGACCGTCTTCCCCTCGAGGTGAACACCGGGCTGCACGATCGTGTCAGGCCCAACTGTGACATCCGGGCCGATGTATGCGGACGCCGGGTCGACCAGCGTCACACCGGCGGCCATGAGCGCCTGGTTCTTGGCGGATTTGAGAATTGCCGTCACGTCGGCGAGCTCCCTGCGGCTGTTGACCCCGAGCACCTCTCGCGGATCAGCCACGATCATTGCGTCCACGATGAGTCCGCGTCTTCGGTAAACGTCGATGAGATCGGTCAGGTAATACTCGCGCTGCGCGTTGCCGGTCCCGAGATTCCGAAGCGCATCGAAGAGTGGCTCCAGAGCCAGCGCGTAGATGCCGCTGTTGATTTCGCGAATCCCGCGTTGCTCCGGCGTCGCATCCTTGTCTTCGACGATGGCGGCCAGTTGATCGCCGTCCCGGACGATGCGACCGTAACCCGCCGGATCCTCGAGAGCAGCCGTCACGACCGTCGCCGCCGCGCCGCGCTCCTCGTGCCGTGCGACGAGGCTGCGAACCGTCTCCGCCCGCAGCAGGGGAACGTCGCCCGACAGCAGCACCAGCGTGCCGCGGGCCCCTCGCAGGAACGGTTCTGCCTGGAGCAGGGCGTGGCCTGTGCCGAGCTGTGGCTCCTGGACGGCGAACGCCATCCGGTCGTGCGCGGGCGTTCCGGCCCTGAGCAGCTCCGCCTGATGACCGACGACAACAATGATGGAAGCAGGCTGGAGCGCCGACGCCGTGCGGATCACGTGTTCGATGAGGGGCAATCCGTGGGCCTGGTGGAGCAGTTTCGGCACCGCGGATTTCATCCTGGTGCCTTTGCCGGCAGCCAGGACGACCACGTGAAGGTCCCTCATACGAACAGTCTATAGCCGCCCTGACGGGAATGGGGCGCCGGTGGTGCGCTAGCGACGCCGGACGCGCCGGCGGCCGGACGAGGGCGCTGCGTCGATGACGCCCCGAAAGCCGTCCAGATCGCGGATGTTGTCGAGGTCCGGATCCTGCCGCGCCTGCGCCCGGTTCTCGGGGTTCAGCTCGATGGCCCGCTGCAGGTGGTCGAGCGCTTCGTCGCGGCGTCCGCGAAGGCTGAGGGCCGTCGACATCATGTAGTGCGCGTGGTCGTTCTCGGGGTCCGCCTGGAGCGCTTGCTGCAGGTGATGAAGCGCGGTCGCGTGGTCGCCGGCGTTCAGGGCGACGGTCGCGGCGTACACCTGCTCCGCCGGAGTCTCAGGCGGCGGGCTGTTGCGGGCCGTCTCCCGCTCGCAGACCCGCAGATAGAGCCGGGCGCGCTCCAGCAACTCCCGCTCTTCGGGATATTTGTCGATCACGGTTCGGAAGAGCTCCGCGGCCCCGACGAAGTCGTGGCGCTGCAGGCCCTGGACCCCCCGCTCGTAAATCGCGACCGCCTCATAGAACCCCGGTTTGCGCGGGGGAACCGGAGGAGGCGGCAGCACGACTTCCGGCGCGGCGGCTTTCGCCGGGCGTGGCTTTGCAATCGGGCGTTTGTTCGAAATGGGGCGTTTAGCGGAGGCCCTGGCCGCAGACGGTCGCACCGGCGACCGGCGGGCAGGCGTGGTTTTGCGCCCATTTTTTTTGGTCTTGACCGTCCGGGATGCTCCCCGGCGCTGTTTTGCCAATCTATTACCGCCTCCTGCGAGCCTGACTCGGCGGCAAAAGTAGCAAATCGGCGGCGAAAGGGTCAAGGGGAAGCGGTGCGCGACGCCCGAATGGCATCAATTCTGGCTATTGACCAATTTTTTGTGACGTTCCAGGGCGTTAAAAACGTCGCGGTTGCTCGAACCGTGACGCGAGGCCAGCTCACGGATCGCGACGCGGCGTTCGAGACCGCCCGTTTCGGTCAATTGCACAAATTCTGCGGCGATGTCCGAGTCCAACCGTGTAACTATTGGCTTGTCTGCCTC
Source organism: Acidobacteriota bacterium (assembly GCA_013694635.1). Classification (GTDB taxonomy): domain Bacteria; phylum Acidobacteriota; class Vicinamibacteria; order Vicinamibacterales; family 2-12-FULL-66-21; genus JACDCA01. Next base: position 5,791 of record JACDCA010000311.1, read on the forward strand.
AGGGTCCTGGACCTCTATGACCAGCGTGAACTCTCCGCGGTCCACGGGAGGCGCCGCGATCCATTCATTGATTGGTCGAACGGCCAATGTCTCGTGTTTTTTCGTAATTTCTCGACCTATGGCAACTTTCCTATCCCCCAGGATGGCCGCGAGATCTGCCAGAGTATCGAGAATCCGGTGTGGCGCTTCGAAGAGGACGACCGGTCGCGTCTCTTTCCCAAGCGCTCCCAGCCATAATTTTCTGGCTTTTGACCGAGATGGTGGGAATCCAGCGAATACGAAGCCGTCCCCCCCTATTCCGGAGGCAGACAGCGCCGCCATCACCGCCGATGGACCCGGAATCGGCTCTACCCGGATCGACTGCTTGTGTGCCTCGGCTATAAGGCGCGTGCCGGGGTCCGAGATGACGGGGGTTCCGGCGTCCGACACTAGCGCGATAGACTCGCCGGCACGTAGCCGTTCGATCAGCCCGGGCGTGCGCGCCTGCTCATTGTGTTCGTGCAGGCTCGTGGTCGGCGTGGAGATGGAGTAGTGTTGGAGGAGTCGAGCAGTGCGGCGGGTGTCTTCCGCCGCGACCACCGCGACTTCGCGGAGCACCCGGAGCGCTCGGAGCGTGACATCCTCCAGGTTGCCGATAGGAGTGGCGACCACATAGAGGGTCCCGGGCATGTGAGCCGGGCCGAATTGTAGCGCATGTATTCAGCTGAACCCCTTCCCCATTTTGTCGACGAATACCTCGCGTACCTGCGCGAAGTGCATCCGACCGACGCGACGTTCGACGGCGTCCACGTCCACGACGACCTCCTCGAGGATCTGAGCCGGCGGGCCATCGACGGCCAGGTACGAGATCTCGGTGGGTTTGCGCGCAGGCTCGCCGCGATCGACCCGGCGCGATCGACCGACATCGAGCGGCTCGAGCGCCCTGCCCTCGAGAGCAATATCCGCTCGCGCCTCTTCGACCTCGAACAGACGCGGTCGTGGGAGCGGAATCCGAAGTTCTACTCCGACATCATCGCGACGAGCCTTGCGAGCCAGGCGCTCTTCGATTATGCGCCGCTCTCCGAGCGCGCCCGGCGGGTGGTGTCAAAGCTCCGCCAGGTGCCGCGCCTGATTCAGGCGGCGCGGGAGAACATCCGCGACGCCCCCGGCATTTACGTCAAGGTCGGCCTCGAGAGCATGCGCGGCACGCAGCGATTCATCGACGAGGACCTGCCGCGGGCGTTCTCAAAACTCGACGACCTGCACATCCTCGGAGATCTTGCGGACGCCTCGACCGAAGCCAGCGCCTCACTGGGCGCCTTTGCCGAGCATCTCGAAACCGATCTCGCCCCCAGGAGCAAGGGGTCCTTCAGGCTGGGGCGTGAACGTTTCGAGGAGAAGCTGCGCACGAGCGAAGGCCTGTCGCTCAATGCCGACGCGCTTCTC
>JACDCA010000315.1 GCA_013694635.1 Acidobacteriota bacterium
CCACGGCAACATGCTGGGCGTCGGTCGCGAGCGCCCCCTCGCCGAATGCGAGCAGCCGGCCGCCGCGCAAGAAACGATCGGCCATCTCGCGGCAGGCCACGGCCAGGCGCGGCGCTTCGCGGGAAAAGAATGCGCGCGACACCTGGTTGCGCGACAGCAGGCGGTGCTGAACGGCGTCGATGGTAGCCAGGACGCCAATCATCTTATTACCCGGGCTCAGCAGATACGCGGAAGGGCGTCGCCGACGAGCATGTCAACCACCCGGCTGCCGCCGTAGCTGGTCTCGGCGATGACCGTGGCGATGGGGGACTCGCGGATCTCGCCGATATCGACGGCGAACTCTCCACCGGGGGTCGCCGTGAGCGCGGCCAGCGCTGTCGCCGCGACTTTGGGCGCGACGATGGCGAGAAACTGCCCCTCGTTGGCGATATGGAGCGGATCGAGACCGAGGAGCTCACACGCGCCCCGGACACCGTCGTGGACCGGGAGCCGGTCCTCGGCCAGCACGATGCCGAGTCCGCAATCCCGGGCGAGCTCGTTGAGCGCGGTGGCCACGCCCCCCCGCGTCGGGTCGCGCATCCAGCGCACGCCGGAGCCGGCCGCATCGACGAGGGCGGCGACCAGCGGCACAACCGAGCGCGTATCGGACGAAAGGTCCGCTTCGAGATCGAGATCCCCGCGCGCGAGAAGAATCGTGATGCCGTGATCGCCGATCGGCCCGGAGACCAGCACGCGGTCGCCCGGACGGACGCTGGACGCCGCGAGCGACAGGCCCTGCAGCAGCTCACCGAAGCCCGTCGTCGTCACGTACATCAGGTCGGCCTTGCCGTGCTCGACGACCTTGGTGTCGCCGCCGAGGATCCGCACACCGGCGCGGCGCGCGGCGTCCCCCATCGCGCGAACTTCCGCCTCGAGTACCTGCGAGGACAGGCCCGCTTCGAGCACGAAGGTCACGAGCAGACCCACCGGGCGTGCACCCGCTACCGCGAGGTCGTTGACCGTTCCGTTGACTGCGAGATCGCCGATCGAACCGCCGGGGAATCGCAGCGGGGTCACCACGAAGCTGTCTGACGTGACGGCGATGCGTGCGCCGCCGACGTCGACGATCGCGGCGTCACCAAGTGGTTCGGCGCTGCGCCCCATCAGAAGCGGCGCGATCAGTTCCTCGATCAGGCGGCGGCTGGCCTTGCCCCCTGCGCCATGCGCCATCTCGATCCGCGGGTCGCGGAACGTGAGCTTCGCGCTGGCGTGCTCGACTACGCGGTCGCCTGCCGGGATGACAGCCATCGCGCCTCCGCCACGACTTTCCGATGGACGTAGGTGTAATAGGCGGCGCACGATCCTTCCGACGACACCATCAGCGCGCCCACCGGATGTTCGGGGGTGCATTCCTTGCCGAACAGCTTGCAGTCGGGCGGCCGCAGGACTCCCTTGAGCACCTCGCCGCACTGCGCCGCTTTCGGGTCGGTGACCTGGACGCCCGGCACCGCAAATCGCTTCTCGGAGTCCCACTCGGCGTAGCGGTCACTGAGCCTCAGCGCCGATTGCGAAATGAATCCCATGCCGCGCCATTCGAAGAACGGCCGCAGCTCGAAGACGTCGGCCATCGCTTCGAGCGCGGCCCGGTTGCCTTCCCACGGCACGACGCGGTTGTACTGATTCTCGACTTCCGCGCGCCCTTCCCGAAGCTGCCGCAGCAGCATCGCAATCGACTGCAGGAGGTCGAGCGGTTCGAATCCCGTCACGACGATCGGCTTGTGTTCGCGCGTCGCGATCCACTCGTACGGCCTGCACCCGATCACGGTCGAGACGTGTCCCGGGCCCACGAACGCGTCGATCCGCATGTCGGGTGAATCGAGGATCGCCCGGATGGCCGGGATGATGGTCACGTGGTTCGAGAAGACGCTGAAGTTGCCCACGCCCAGCGCCTTCGCACGCTTGAGCGTCAGCGCGGTCGAGGGGGCGGTCGTCTCGAAGCCGATGGCAAAGAACACGACGTGCCGGTCGGGATTCGCCTGCGCCAGGCGAAGCGCGTCGAGCGGCGAATACACGATGCGGACATCGCAGCCTCTCGCCTTGTATTCGAGCAGGCTGCCCTTGGTACCGGGAACGCGCATCATGTCGCCGAAGGCCGTGAGGATCACGCGCGGATCCTCCGTCATCGCGAGCCCGTCGTCTATGCGCCCCATCGGCAGCACGCA
>JACDCA010000630.1 GCA_013694635.1 Acidobacteriota bacterium
GTATATACGGGGGGAAGATGACTACGCGGCTGGCCAAATGGGGAAACAGCCTGGCGCTCCGGATTCCGAAGAACATTGCTGCTGAAGCCAACGTGGAGGACGGCGATGCCGTGGACGTTTCGGTGGAGAACGGCGCAATCGTGGTCCGGGTGACAGTCAAGCGATACACCATCGAGGAACTCGTCGCCGATATGTCCCCCGATAACCGCCACGGCGAAACCGACTGGGAGCCGCCGGTCGGGAAGGAAGCCTGGTGAGGCCGAAATACGTTCCGGACAGCGGTGATCTTGTCTGGCTCACCTTCGATCCACAGGCGGGCCGCGAACAGCGAGGTCGGCGCCCTGCGGTCGTGCTTTCGCCTCGCGTTTATAACGAGCGGTCCCAGCTCGCTGTGGCGTGCCCCATCATGTCCAAGGCGAAGGGTTACATGTTCGAGGTCCCAATGCCGGCCGGTGGCACAGTTGCGGGAGTCATCCTCGCGGATCACGTGAAGAGCATCGACTGGCGAGAGCGTCGGGTCACCCCTGCCGGCAGGATTGACCAAACGACGCTCGATGAAGTGCGCGCGCGGATTCGCCCGCTTCTGGGGCTCTGAGTTCTTCACCCTGATGTCACCCGCCCGCGCGCCGCGCCGCACGATTCATGCGGCGATCTACCGCCAAGCCCTGAAGTTCGCCCCGGCCGACCAACTGCGGCCATACTTCTTCCACGAGTAGTTGCCTGATTCATCGGTTAGCTGATTGAATGCAATAATCGCGAAATGGACGCCACAACAGCGGAACGCCGGCGGCGCATGACGGTGCGTCGCTTCGCGTCTCACGCAGAAGCCGATGCGGCCGACCTGGCCTACTGGCGCGCCATCCCCGACGCCGAACGGGTCCTGCAGGTCTGGAGGCTCAGCCTGGCGCAGTGGACTATGAAGGGCGACGTGGACGATGCCTCCCGACTTCGTCGATCTATTACGCGCATTCGCCGCGGCTGACGTTCGCTACCTGGTCGTCGGCGCCTACGCGCTCGGTCTTCACGGGCGCCCGCGCGCGACCGGCGATCTCGACGTCTGGGTCGACGCCACGCCGGAAAACGCCGCCAGAGTGATGCGTGCCCTCGCGGCGTTCGGGGCGCCGCTGGACACCGTGACCGCCGACGATTTTTCTCGCGAGGGGATCACGTTCCAGATCGGCCTGCCGCCGCTTCGGATCGACATCCTGACGCAGCTCACTGGCCTTTCCTTCACCGAAGCGTGGCCCGAGCGGGTCAGGGGACCACTCGGCGACATCGAAGCGGATTTCATCGGTCGCGAGGCATTCATCCGGAACAAACGCGCCACCGGCCGCCTGAAAGACCTCGCCGACATCGAGGGTCTGGCATAGATACGAACGGCTTCAGCCGGCGCGCGGCGGAATGCGCAAGGGCTGGAGCGCTCCTTAATCGCCGGGATCAGCGATCACGGTTCCCCTGCCAGTTGGTGAGCACGCGGAACGTCTGTGCGGTGCCGTCGGGATCGTTGACGACGACGAACCGGGTGTGATCGGCGCTGCCCGTCCAATTGGAGCCCGATCCGCCGGCGTCGGCGGGAATGCGAAAGAGCCGTGCGGGCTTGCCAAGCGATACGGCATCGCCGTGGATCGTCACGCTCACGGCCATGAGCGTCCGGTCCGGGGCGAGATAGAGGATTTCCCGTCCGTCGGCGCGCCAGTGCGGATCGATGCCGCCGGCCGGCGACACGGGCAGGCGCTGCGCGTTCAGCCGCAGGCGCGGACCATCGTCGACCAGGCGTGAGAGCACGACCTCCGACCGTCCGGTGCGATCCGTGACCAGTGCAAGCCACTGCCCGTCGGGAGACGGAGACGCCTGCCCCTCGTATCCCGGCTCGCTGGTCAAGTCCGACATGGCGCTGGCGTCATCGAGGCGCGCGACGGCCACGTTCGTGCCTCGGTCCGTGGCGCGTGCAAACAGCAACAACGGCCGGTTCGGCAGGAACTGCGCCTCATTCAGGAACCCTCCGCTGGCGGCGATACGCGGCGGACGCGACCCGTCGATCGTCGTGATCACGATTCCGCTATCCTGGCCCACGCTACCGCTGTGCATCAGCGTGTTCCCGTCGAGGGACCACGACGCGTCTTCATCGTAGCCGGGATCGGTCGTGAGCTGCGTCGTCGCGCCGGACTGGAAGTCGAGCAGCCAGATATCCGCCGTGCCTCTGCCGGCTCGAGTGAATGCCAGCTTTCTGCCGCCGGGAGAGATTCGCGGCTGCATCACTTTTCCGGGAGCGATGGGCAGCGTCTCGAGTTTGCGGCCGTCGCGGCTGAACCATGCCAGCTCGAGATCGGCCGCTGTTGCCGATGCCCAGACGATCGTGCCGTTGGTCGAGACGCTCGCGAAGTTGCCGCGCTGGCTTTCTTCCACTCGAACATCGGACGCGATCGTTCTCACATCGCCTGTGAGCCGGCGTCCCTCGATGTCGAGTGGTTGTGCGAGCAGCTCGCCATCGCGGATCCAGAGCACATGTGCGAGCGCGCCGACGCGGGACGGCGCATACAGGCCGCTCGAGAGTGACGTGACCAGGCGCACGGGCGGTGTCTTCCCATCGACCGAGCCCACATAGATCCCGTTGTTCTCGGGGCGAGTGCTGCGGACAAAGAACA
>JACDCA010000385.1 GCA_013694635.1 Acidobacteriota bacterium
GTCGATCGCCGTGTTCGCTTCGCGCAGTTCCTGGAGCGCACTCGCGACACGCCGCGGCTCGTCGAACTGCGCCCGGCTCTCGAGCGCCTCGCTCCGGTTCCCGGCCGTGAACGCAGCGCGCGCCGATTCGATCGCCGACAGCGCCCGCGCCACAGCGGCCCGCTCCAGCCCGTCCCTCGCTCGAAGCCGCGCGAGCGGCGCAACGCCCAGATCGGCGGGAGTGAACGCTTCCAGTTCAAGGAGAACCGCCTGGCGATCATCCGCGTCCCCTTCGGCGACGATGCGTTCCGCTCGCCTGACCAGCGCGGCCGCACGCGCCAGGTCGTCGCGCGCCTCCGAGACCAGCTCCGCCGGCTGGAACTCATCGAGCCGGCGGATCGCCTGCGTCGTATCCCCGCGCTCGAACGCGGTCTTCGCGTAATCGATGGCGCCACGCGCCGCGCCCTCGTCACGTGCCCGTCGCTCCAGCCGTTTTGCGGCCTGTCGCTCCAGCGCCTCTTCGAGTGATTGCTCGATGAAGCGTTTGACGACCTTGTTCGACGCGGACCTGAGAGCCTCCTGGAGGTGGACGACCGCCGCAGTGGGATCGTCTGCCTCCAGCGCTTGCCGCGCGAGCTTCACCACGGCCTGCACTTTCGGATTGAGGACGATGGTGGTCTGCGACGAGCTCGGGGCGTTTTCCTCCAGCCGGATACGGATCCGGTGGAGGCTGCGGCGCATCTCCGCAAGGTCCTTGAACCGGTCTTCCGGCGCCTTTGCGAGAGCCCGGTCGACGACGCCGGAGAGCTCCGGATCGATATCCGGCCGGATTGCCGCCATCGGCAGATGGGGCTCCGCGACGATCTTCTGCTTCACCTCCTCGAGAAACGTGAACGGGTTCTTCGAGGTGATGTCGAACGCCTTCTTGAACACCAGCAGCTCGTAGGCGACAGCGCCGACGGCAAACATGTCGCTGCGGCGATCGACTTCATCCCCGCGGATCTGTTCCGGCGACACGTAGCTCGGCGTGAACATCATTCCGCCGGTGGACGTCTGGCCGGTGTTGACGACTTTCGCGATCCCGAAGTCGAGGATCTTCAGCGTCCTCACCAGGGCCGTGCCGTCGTGGTCCTCGCGCACGACGAGGTTGACCGGCTTCACGTCTCTATGGACGATGTGCCGCTGATGGGCGTAATGGAGGCCGTCGCAGAGTTGTTCGATGAGGAAGAGCCGTTCGGGATCGCTGAGCGAGAGCCGCTGCTCGATGACTTTCGAGAGCGGCTCCCCCTCGACGAACTCCATCACGATGAAGGGCTGCGATTCGTACTCGCCGCGATCGAAGACGATGGTGATGTTGGGGTGATTCAGCTTGCTGGCGGCGGTGGCTTCCTGCCGGAAGCGCTTGCGCCAGTCCGCGTCGGCGGCGAGGTCGGGGTTGAGCAGCTTGAGCGCGATATCGCGCTCCATCTCCGTGTCCCACGCCCGGTAAACGACACCAAACCCGCCACGGCCGACCAGCCGCAGTTTGGTGTACCGGTCTGCAAACGGGTCAGAAGGTCGCACTACGTTGGCTTCTTTCGCGCCGAACCTGCAGTCGGCGCCCCGCGGCGACCAGGTTGAGGGTTCTTATACCGCACGGATTATAGCTGTGGATGGCGCGTGAAAGGGGCCTTTCACGGCCCTGGCCAACTCATCCCGCTGCCGGCGCTGCCCTCGCGCTCCGGAGCATCCACCCGTAAAGAAGGGCAATCAAGCTCACGAACGCGGCGAAGCCCAGGAGCTTCGCGAGGGCGAAATCGGCGGCGACGATCGCCAGCGGCGCATCATTGGAGAATCCGACGATCAGACCCGCGTTGAGGACGCCGAACAGGCTTTCTCCGACGATCATCCCTGAAGCGACGAGGACGCCGAGGCGCTCGGCGCGTGCTGGTGCACGCATGCGCGCCGCGCGCTGGTTATACCAGTGACCCACCACGGCGCCCACAACGACTGCGAACGTCGCCGACATCGGCAGGTAGATGCCGATCCCCACCGCGAGGGGCGGGATGCGCAGCCGTTTCGCCGCCCCGAGCATTTCGTCGATCGCAATGATGACGACGCCGAGGACCGCGCCGATGCCGATCATCTTCCAGTCGAGATCGCCCCCCACGACTCCCTGCGCCAGCGCGGAAATCAGCGTCGCCTGCGGCGCCGGCAGTGGATTGGCCGCGACCACGTTTACGTTCGCCGCGCCGGCGAAACCATAGGCGTGCGCCAGCAGGTTGAGCACCGGCGGGATGACGACCGCCCCGGCCCCGACACCGACGATCAGAGCGACCTGCTGCTTCCACGGCGAGGCGCCGACAAGCTGCCCGGTCTTCAGGTCCTGAAGGTTGTCGTTGGAGATCGTCGCGCAGGCAAACACGATCGCGGTCACGAACAGCGCGAACGCAACCAGCGCGGGCCGCGTCTCCACGGTCGGCGTCACGAACAGCAGGAGCAGCGCGGCGCAGGTGACGATCGAGAGGATGCCGACGCCCGAGATGGGACTGTTGGATGCGCCGATCAGCCCGGCCATGTAGCCGCAGATCCCGGCGATCAGGAACCCGACGATCAGCACGAAGATTACGGCGAATGCGGTGAGGGCGACTCCGTCCGGAGCGAGAGCCGTTCCGGCCACGAATCGCAGCGACAGCCAGCCTGCCAGCAGGAGGCAGGCGGCCGTGAGACCCAGGATCCATCCGGGCCCGAGGTCGCGGTCGCGCTCGTCGTGTGTCGCGGTTGCACGCGACGACGCGACCGTGGCGATGAGGCCACCGACCACCGGCCTGGCGAGCTTGGCCAGCGTCCACATCGCCGCGACGCCGATCGTACCCGCGCCGATGAACCGCACCTGGCGCCGCCAGATGTTGTCGGCGTGGGTCAGGAACTCGACGCCGGCAGCAGCCGGCTGAAGGTACGTGAGAATCGGCACGCCCGCGACCCACGCGATGAGCAGACCGGTCAGCATCGCCATACCGACGGACAGCCCGACGAGATGCCCCGCTCCGAGGAGCGCGAGCGAGAAGGCGATGTCATAGCCGGTAGCGACGCGAGCCCCGAGCGCGACGTAGCTCTGGACTCCCCCGGCAACGAGGCGAGTTGCGGCGGCTATAGCCAACCCCGCCGATGCAACCGTGCCGAGGATGACGGCTATCAGTCCCTCGCGCGCTTCACCGGTGTCATCGGCGGTCTCACCGCGCCTGCCAGACCCAACCTTCAGGACTTCGGCCGCCGCGACCCCTTCGGGATATGGCAGGTCGGAGTGCGTCACCAGCGCACGTCGCAACGGGATCGTGAAGAGCACGCCCATGACGCCGCCGCTGACGCAGATCAGAGCCG
>JACDCA010000429.1 GCA_013694635.1 Acidobacteriota bacterium
AGAAAAGGCTCATCCAGGCAAACAGCATGTGGCGTCGGTTCAGGGCGCTTGTGCACGCGTAGCTGGCGGAACAGATGGACGACTTCGAGATTTCGTCTCGTGCGCCGCCAACGAGGTGACGCAACGAGTGGCAGCCGAACGTATATCCACCGAGCAGGACGAGGTTGGCCGCGAGCACCAGTGTGCCGACACCGATGCCGAATCGTGTGCCACCCTCGGGCGTCGCGAACCACATCGCCTTCCACACGTCGTAGGCAAGGACGGCGATGAAGATGAGCGCGATGTACAGGAAGTACCGGTGAATGTTCTGCAGGATCAGTGGGAAGGCGCGTTCACCGAGGTAACGCTTTCGCGGCTCTCCGACCGTGCACGATGGCGGATCCGCCCAGAACGCCTTGTAGTACGCGCCCCTGTAGTAGTAGCAGGTGAAGCGGAAGCCCCCCGGGGCCCAGAGGATCAGGAGCGCCGCGGAAAACGGGAGTGCGCCGGGCCACCAGGCCGGCTGCGGCCCGAACCAGGCGTGCCCCCCTTCCCCGAATAACAGCGGTGAGTAGAAAGGGGACAGGTACGGGCCGGCTTCGTAGTGATTGCCCTGGAACGCCGCCCACGTCGAGTACACCACGAACGCCGACAGCCCGAGAAACGTGACCAGCGGCTGAACCCACCATGCGTCGCGACGCCGTGTCTGTCCGAACCTGCGCTCTACCAGCGGCCATGCGGCCTGAGCCATCAAGTCTCTCCCGGAATCAATTGTGGATCGGCCCGCGGAAATTGCACAGACGCGGCCGTCAGCATCCGTGTGAATCCGTGGGTGGTGTCTGTGGCGAACATATCGACGCCGGCTCCGGATTGCAAGCGCCGCCGTCTGGGGGCCCTGAACGCTATGTCCAGTACGGGGTGCCCGGCGGTTCCCTGAGGACGACGTCCTGTAGAAACGCGATGGCCTTCTTCAACCCTTCGGCGCCCGACATCAGGCTGTCCTCGTGCTCGATGCTGAGCACGTGATCGTAGCCCGCGAGCCGGAGCGTGCTGACGATGTCCTTCCACACGAGGGCGTCGTTGCCGTAGCCGACCGTCCGGAAGATCCAGGAGCGTTCCAGTTCGCGCGTGTAGGGCTTGGCGTCCAGCACGCCGTTGCGCATCACGTTGGCGCGGTTGATCCGGCAGTCCTTCGCGTGCACGTGGTAAATGGCCCCGCTCAGCATGCGGATGGCGGTGACTACGTCGACGCCCTGCCAGAACATGTGGCTGGGATCGAAATTGCAGCCGATCACGCCGGGTGCGATGTCGCAGAGCCGGAGCATCGTCTCAGGGTTGTAGACGACGAAGTTGGGATGCATCTCGATGGCGACCCGCACCCCGGCGGCCCGGCAGGCGCGCGCCGCCTGCTTCCAGTACGGCGTCACCCGCTCCTTCCACTGCCACTCGAGCATGGACGTGAATTCCGGCGGCCACGGGGACACGATCCAGTTCGGCTGCGTCCCCCTCGGATCGCCGCCCGGGCAACCGCTGAACGTGATGACCGTGTTGACGTCGAGCCGGCGCGCCAGCTCGATGGTCTGCAGGAAGGTCTGGTGGTGCGCCCGCGCGATGCGCCCCTGCGGGTGGAGGGGGTTGCCGTGACAGCTCAATGCGCTGATCACGAGCCCTCGCCGGTCCACGGCCTGGCGAAACGCCTCGAGCTTGCGGTCGCTCTTCAACAACACCGCTGGATCACAGTGCGCCTTGCCCGGATAGGCGCCCGTGCCGATCTCCACGGCTTCGACGCCCAGCTCGACCAGGTAATCGAGCGTCTGTTCGAAGGGCTTGTCGCCGAACAACACCGCAAATACGCCAATTTTCATTGTGCTTTGCCTGCGACTAGACCGCGACCCAGCGCTTCGTCCGCGCCGCCTTTTCGATGGCGCTCAGCACGCGCTGGTTGCGGACGCCATCGATGAAGTTCGGCTCGGGGAGGGTGCCGCTCGCGATCGCCTCCATCAGGTCGAACACCGTGTGCGTGAAGGTGTGCTCGTAGCCGAGGATGTGGCCCGGCGGCCACCAGGCTTTCAGGAACGGGTGATTCGTATCCGTCACGAGAATGCGGCGGAATCCGCGCACCGCCCGGCGGTCCGATTCGAGATAGAGCTCGAGCTCATTCATCCGTTCCAGGTCGAACGCCACGCTGCCGCGGCTACCATTGATTTCGAATCGATTGTGGTTCTTGCGGCCGGGAGCCATGCGAGTGGCCTCGATCGTCCCCATCGCACCGTTCTCGAAACGTACAAGCGCCGTGGCCGCATCGTCCACGGTGACCGGTGCGGTTCTCCGGGGAGCGTCCGGCAGCGGCCGGCGGCGCACGAACGTGGTCATGTGCCCCGCGACCTCGGAAATCTCTCCCACGAGGAATCGCGCAAGATCGACGGAGTGGGAGCCTAGGTCGCCGAGAGCGCCGGAGCCGGCTCTCGACTTGTCGAGCCGCCAGGTGCGCGGACGCGCCGGGTCCGTGAGCCACTCCTGAAGATAGGTGCCCCGGTAGTGGCGGAGCTCGCCGAGCTCCCCGCCGGCGATCAGTTGCTTTGCCAGCATGACCGCCGGCGCACGGCGATAGTTGTGGCAGAGCATGTGCAGCACGCCAGCTTTGTTCACCGCCGCCAGCATCCGCTCTGCCTCTGGGACGCTGTTTGCGAGCGGTTTTTCGCAGAAGACGACCTTGCCTGCGCGCGCCGCCGCAATGGCAATCTTCGCGTGTGAATCGCCGGGCGTCACGATGTCGACGAGGTGGACGTCCGGACGGGCCACGACCGCTTCCCAATTGGTTGATGCCTCGTCCCATCCGAGCCGGCGTGCAGCTTCTTCGACGCCGCCCCGGCTCCGGCCGCAGAGCACCTTCATCCGCGGGCGCACGCGCGGCGCGAAGAACGGCACCACCTGCCGGTACGCGTTCGAGTGGGCCCGCCCCATGATCGCATAGCCGATCAGCGCGACGTTGACTTCCGTCACGCGTGGATCACTTCTTGACCGGGGGCTTCCGGCGAGGCGTCTTGTCGAAGGACCGCGCCAGCTTCGCCAGCTCCAGGATCTCCGCCTTGGTGAAGCGGCCAGCGGCCGGCAGCATCGCGGTGTTGGGCACGCCATCGGTGATGGTCTTCGCGATCGCCTGAAGGCTCGAGCCATGCTTCCATTTCCCGCTGGTCAGCTCTGTCCCCGGAAGAACTCCCACTCCGCCCACGCCATGGCAGGGCTGACACGTCATCTGGTAATGCTCCTGCGCCTTCGCAACCGCCGCCGGCTTCTTCTTCGGCGACTGTTGCTGCCTCGTGCCAGCGGCAGCGGATGACAGGACCGTGGAGAGCAGGATCGTGACGATTACGCGAGTCGTCATAGCATCTCGTTCAGCGCGTTCAGCGCGTCCCGATGATTGGTGTGACCACCAGTTTGCGGAACCACACCCGCCCGTGGTCCCCCTGGATCATGATCGGACCCGGAGCGGTTTCATCCGCGTCGAGCGCGCCACCGGTGATCGCCTGGATCGGCGCGTTGTCGTGTACTTTCTGACCGTTCAGCGTCACCGTCACTCGATTTCCGACGATTGTCGCCTCGACGACCTGCCATTCTCCGGGCGGCTTGCTCGCGTTCACCCGCGCAGGCGTCCAGGCGTACAGCGCCATGTGTCCGTGGCGGTCCGGTTCTTTGCCGAAGTCGTCGAGCACCTGCAGCTCGTAACGGCCGCGGAGATAGATGCCGCTGTTGCTGTCCTTCTCGAGCTTGTATTCCGCATCGAGCCGGAAGTCCCTGAACTCTTCTTTCGAAATGAGATTGTTTGCCTTCGGCTCGTTGCTCATCATGCCGTCGGCGACCGCCCAGCCCGACGGGCGGGCCTTGTGCTGCAGTTCCCAGTTCTCGAGTGAGGTTCCGTTGAAGAGCGGCACGGGCGTGCCGAAGCCTTGTGGGGCGTTGGCGTCGGCGGCGGGCCATGTGGGCGGCCGCGTGCCGACCCAGTTGACGGTGCGATCCCCGTGGACCGAACGCCCCACGAGCCGGCCGTCCTGCAGTCGTCCGCGGAATTCAGGCCCTGGCTTGTCCGGCGGTCCGGCAAGTCGAAATATCAGCTCGCCCTTCTCGATTCTGATGTCCGGAAGCGCGACAGGACTTCCCCCTCGGTTCAGGAACATGCCCTTGAGTATCCCGCCCTCTTCCCGGACCTCGAGCCAGTACACGTGGCCGGCGTGTTCCCCCGTGCCGCTCAGGTTCCAGCGGCCGGTGAACGGACTCTGCCCGGCGACGCCGGCGACGGCCCACAGCAGCGCGCACGCTGCTACGACGAGTTTCATCACGCTCATCTCCAACCTCCGGGGCCAAAGCTTCATCAGCGCGTATTATACGGAGACGTCTCGAGATCTGCTGCGGGCGGGTTTGTTACTGTCACGACTCGCCGCACCTGCAGGAGGGCACCCGTGTCCGATCCGATCGTTCCGACGACGCCTGCCGTGTCCCGGCGCACCGCCCTCAGGGCGCTCGGCGCGGGCGCGGGCGCCGTCGCCTTGCTGCCATGGCTCTCCGACGAAGGGCTGCTCGCGTTCACGGACGTGCAGCGTCGCAAGGCACCGCCGAGCCCGAAAGTCGTGCCCGCGGCCCTCTTCGCGACGCTTCAGGCGCTCGTCGACGCGATCATCCCCTCCGACGATCGCTCGCCGGGCGCGAAGGAGGCTCGAGTCGCCGACTACATCGACCTCCTCCTCAGCGAGTCAGGGGACCCGCTCAAGCAGCAGTGGCTCGATGGGCTCGCTGCGCTCGACGCCGAGGCCACGTCGCGCGCCGGCTCGACGTTTGCGCGGCTCGAGCCCGCGTCGATGGACGGGCTGATGGCGGATATCAGCCGGTATGAGCTCGCGCCGGTCACGCCGCTGGAATTCTTCTTCAAAACCGCCAAACAGACAACCATCTACGGTTACTACACCTCCGAGATCGGCATTCACAAGGAACTGCAGTACAAAGGTAACCAGATGCTGGTGCAGTTTGTTGGATGCGCGACTCAGGACGGCAAGGACTGTCCCCACTGCAAGCAGAAGGCGGAGAAATAGATGCAGGCCGATCGGACCGTATCCATCGATCTCACCGACATCACGAGGGAATCGCGCCGGCTCGCGACCGCCATTACGCCCGCCAGCGGAAAATGGGACGTCATCGTCGTCGGCAGCGGCGCGGCCGGCGGGATGGCGGCGTTTCAGCTCGCGACAGCCGGCATCAAAGTGCTGGTCCTCGAAGCCGGCCGCATGATCGACACCCAGAAAGAGTACCGGAC